>JAUVFY010000191.1 GCA_030594025.1 Deltaproteobacteria bacterium
AAATTTTTAAGAACCCCCTCTTCTATGAGAACCGTTCTCTGAGCAAGTGTCGCCTCATCGTCCATATAAGAGGAGCCCCTTTTGCCGGGCACGGTACCGTCGTCGAGCACGGTTATTACGGGCGAGGCAACGGTCTGGCCGAGCTTGCCGGAATAAACCGAGAGGTTCTGCTGCGCGAGGTCTGCCTCGAACCCGTGCCCCACGGCCTCGTGTATCATCGTCCCCCCGGCCTCACTCGAGAGCACTACCGCCATCCGCCCGCCCGGGGCCTTCCGGGCCCTCAACCCCTTAACAGCCCTTTCAGCGGCCGCCTCGCCCACCCTCTCGGGCGGGATCTCTTCGAATATCTCTAACCCCGTCGCACCTCCCACGGGCTCGTAGCCAGTCTGTATTACGTCGCCCTCCCGGGTTACGACCTGGCAGACGTATATTATAGAGGTCCTGTCCTCTTCCGCCCATTGCCCCTCGGAGTTCACCACCGCGAGCCTTTTGAAACCGTCCCCGTAGACGACCATCACCTGTTTTACCCTCTTGTCGAACTTCCTTGCGGCCGAGTTTCCCGCATTCACGAGGGCGATTTTTTCATTGAGCCCGGCATCCCCCGGGAGTTTTTTAATTTCGGGCCAAGGGGCGACATCCTTTTTTTGAATCCCGATTATGCCTGTGGGCTTACCCTCCTTTACCGCGGCCGAGACCACCCCGGCAAGCTCGATTAAACCCTTCTCGGTCAGGTCGTTCGTGTATGCATAGAAGGTCTTTAAATTGCTTATGACCCTTATGCCGCAGCCCCTGTCCCTCCCTGTGACCACCTTCTCCACCTTGTCCTCCTCGCAGACGATGGAGGTATTGGAGGTGTCCTCTAAGTAGATGTCGCAGAACTGGCCTCCCCTTTTAAGGGCGGCTTTTATTATCTTCTCCGGGTCAAACCCTTCGATAAGTCCCATGTCAAACCTCATTCTTGAGGGAAACTTTTTGTAAAAAGTTTCCCTCAAGCTCCCTTCAAAAACTTTTAATTATGGCATCTGTGTAGACTTCGGTCAGCCAGCACCAACCACATAAACTCTTAATCTATATCCAAAGCCTCTATAACAACGCTGAGCCAAATCGTTAAAAGAGTATAACAACGGTCAGATAGGGCGTCAAGGAATCAGAAAGAGCGCATGGCGGGCTTCCATTTCCCTTAAGCGCCATTGACAACCAAAACCCCTACCTGATAATATCTCCTCACATGCGGTCTGTTTATTCCATCTTCAAGCTCGAGGAGAACCGGACGACCGTCTTAAGGGAGGTCTTGGCCGGCATAACGACGTTCTCCACGATGAGCTACATCGTCTTCGTCCAGCCGGCTGTGCTTAGCTCGGCCGGGATGGACTTCGGCTCGGTAATGGTGGCCACGTGCATTGCGAGCGCGGTCGCGACCTTGATGATGGGGCTTCTCGCAAACTACCCCATCGCCCTGGCCCCTGCCATGGGCCACAACTTTTTCTTTACCTTCACCGTGGTACTCGCAATGGGGGTCCCCTGGGAGACGGCCCTCGGGGCGGTCTTCATATCGGGTACACTCTTCATAGTGCTCGCTTTCTTCGGCCTGAGGGAAAGGCTCATAAACAGTGTGCCCGAGCCCCTGAAGCACGGAATAGCAATAGGGATCGGGCTTCTCATAGCGCTCGTGGGCCTCGAGTGGGCCGGTATCGTGGTCTCCTCTCCGGGCACTTACATCGGGCTCGGAAATCTTAAGAGCACACCGGTCCTGGTATCGCTTTTCGGCCTCGCCGTAATCTCTATCCTCATGGCCTTGAAGGTTAAAACCGCGATACTCTGGGGCATTGCGGCGACGCTCCTGGCGGGCGTGCCCGCGGGGATAGTGGAGTTCGAGGGCGTTGTGAGCCTGCCGCCTTCGCTTGAACCAACGCTCTTTAAGCTCGACATCACCGGGGCCCTCAGCATGGGATTAGTTTCGGTCGTATTCGTCTTTTTCTTCCTCGACCTCTTCGACACGGTGGGGACCCTGATAGGCATAGGCGAAGAGGGTAAGTTCATAAAAGACGGCACGCTTCCAAGGGCACGGCAGGCTTTCCTTTCCGATGCGGTGGGTACGGTTACGGGCTCTCTGCTCGGCACATCCACGGTTACGAGCTATATCGAGAGCGCGGCGGGTGTCGGTGCAGGAGGGAGGACCGGGCTTGCGAACATGGTTATTGCGGGGCTTTTCGTGGGGGCGCTCTTTTTCTCCCCAATCGTAAGGATGATAGGAGGGGGCTACGAGGTCGAAGGGGCGGGGGTACTCTACCCGGTCATAGCGCCCGCGTTGATCGTGGTAGGCTCGCTCATGTTCAAGGGTGCGACAAGGATAAGATGGGAAGACCCCACCGAGTGTATCCCCGCCTTTTTAACCCTTTTAACCATACCCGTTACTTTTTCCATAACCGAGGGCATCTCCTTCGGTTTCATATCGTATTCCGTTTTAAAGCTTGTAACCGGGAGGGCCAGAGAGGCCCCGCTTCTCATACACGTCTTTTCGGTGCTCTTTGTCCTCAGGTATCTTTTCCTTATGGGCTGAAGCCCTTTTGGTTTGAATTTTAAAAACGCAAAATTTAAAGACCGGGGGCTGCACGTACGTGCAGCCCCCCGGTTTTTTTCCCGCGCCTTAAAGCCCCGCCTGCAGTCCCCTTAAGTGGTGTATATTACCGCCGGATTAATCTAACAGGCTGCTGAAAAAGTCTCATTTTGTCACCCTGAACTTGTTTCAGGGTCTCGTAGCTAATTTTGTTGGTTCAGGTTTCTAACCTGAACCAGATATTAAAGACTAAAGGCTCTTG
>JAUVFY010000131.1 GCA_030594025.1 Deltaproteobacteria bacterium
AAAAAATTGAACTTGCCGGACAGGGGGTCGGGAATTCATGACTTATGATTTCAGGAAAAAATGAGTCTGAATAAGGGCTTGGAACTTTTCCGTGCCGGACAAAAAAAGGCCCCCATCACATTGATAGGGGCCTTTTCCGTTACACAATTAGACGTTATCTCGGGATAACGTTTACGGCCTTTGCACCCTTTGCGTCCTGTGTAATCTCGAACTCAACGCTCTGGCCTTCGGCGAGCGTCTTAAAACCATCACTCTGAATAGCCGAGAAATGGACAAAGACATCTTCACCGGAATCCTGCTCAATGAAGCCAAAGCCTTTTGACTCATTGAACCATTTCACTTTGCCTGTCTGCATCGCACAAAACCTCCTTTCTGAATTTTAATAAGTTGTCTAGGTTTTGTGCAATCCAAGGTTCATCAGGCCCTGCCGTACAAATCCTCTCTAAACTTATTAACATAGGATTATACGCTGAAAAGCCTGTGGTTGTCAACACTTATCTCGGGAGATAAGGGGAACGGATTTATCTTCCTTTTCCTGGTTTCATCTTTTCAAAGCCATATTTTTCTCATATTTTTCGTATTCTATAGGGATTTGAACCCCTGTTACCGCATTGATGGAGCAAAAGAAATAACCCGCCGGCACGCCCATGCCCCGCTTTAAAACCTGTTTACATGGAATTACCCACGTGATATTTTTTATTGATGGAGAAAAAAAGGTTTTTCGATGCAAAACTCGCAGCCCTGGTCGTGGCCGTCTCCTTCGGCGTGCACTTAGGAGTCCTGTTCAATGGCTTCGTATACGACGAGGTGGGTCTGATATTGAAAAACCCGTTGATAAGGGACATAAGCAATATACCCGAGGTATTCTCCGGGGATATCTGGAAATTTACAGGGTATGTTGGCGGCAGTTACTACCGCCCCATCGTTCACCTCATCTACATGGCGGACTACCACATCTTCGGACTAAATCCCTGGGGGTACCACCTGTCGAAGCTACTTCTGCACGTGGGGAGTTCTCTGCTGGTATTCCTGATCGCCTCCGGGATAATGAGCCGCAGCCCTTGGGCAGCAAACTCCACCAGGAACCCGCAGGCCTATATCCCCTTTGCCGCGGCCCTCTTTTTCTCAACACACCCTGTCCATACCGAGTGCGTTACGATAGCAACGGCGGAAGTCTCTTTCGCCTTATTCTTCCTTCTCTCCTTTTACCTCTACTTGAGGGCAGACGGTCGGTGGGGGATGGGCCTTATAGCCTCAACACTTTTTTTCTTCCTGGCAATGCTGAGTAAAGAGACCGCACTTATGTTGCCGGTACTTCTGTTTGCATACGACCATACATTCAAAAGGGATATTACTTTAAACCTGTCGAAAAAAACGATATACCTTTTAGTTAAGAGGTACCTGCCCTACCTGGTAGCTACCGGGTTGTACTTCGCCCTGAGGACATACGCCCTCTGGGGGATTTCAACGTTCAAGGCCCACCCGGAGCTGGGCGCTTGGGGATATTTAATAAACGTCTTCCCGCTTTTCGCCGGGTATCTCGGAAAGCTCATACTTCCCGTAAACCTGAACGTGGCATATGTGCTGCACCCTGTGACATCCGTTCTGGAATGGAAGACCCTGCTATCGATCGCCGTTACCCTGGGTTTCATAGCGGCCGTCTATGTTGCAAGAAACAGGAACAGGGTCGTTTTCTTCGGCCTCCTCTGGATTGCCGTACCGCTTCTGCCCGCGCTTTACATCCCTGCCCTGGGCGACCATGTATTTGCCGAGAGGTACCTTTATCTCCCCAGCGTGGGTTTTGTGATAATTGTTGCCACGGGCCTTTCCGCCGTTACGGGTTTAGGCTCACTGGGCCGCTGGGCCGCTTCGGTCATGCTTTCCATGGTTTTCATAATCACTGCCCTTTATTCAGCGGGCACCATAACGAGGATTCCCGTCTGGAAGGACAACCTTACGCTCTGGTCGGATACCGTAAAAAAATCTCCGGACAGCCATATAGTCCATCTCAACCTGGGTGTCGCTTATAAAGAGGCTGGGCAACTGGATGAAGCTGTCCGGGAGTACAAAAATGCCCTCGAGATTAAGCCCGACTACGGCGCGGCCCATAATAACCTGGGTATTATCCATTATTTACAGGGCCGTATGGACGAGGCGGCCCGGGAGTACAGGAAGGCCCTGGAATTAAACCCCGCCCTTGCTATCGCCTACAACAACCTCGGCGTTATTTATTTCAAACAGGGACGGATAAAAGAGGCCGCCGGGGAGTATAAAGAGGCACTGAGACTTAACCCGGCCCTTTCTGAAGCGCATGAAAACCTCGGTGTTGCATATAAGGAACTCGGCCTTATGGACGAGGCCGCAAAGGAGTTCAAGGAGGTGCTGAGGCTGAACCCCGAAAGTACCCGGGCTCATGAAAACCTCGCAAAGGCTTATTACGATAAAGGAGAACTGGACAGGGCCATGGAGGAGTATAGATTGGCCTTAACCCTGGAGCCGGCCCTCGCGGAAGTTCACTATGCCCTGGGGATAATACTTTACAGGAAAGGCAACCCCGCCGAAGCTATAAAGGAACTGAAAGAGGCAATACGCATAGACCCGGGGTTTTCAAAACCTCATTTCAACCTCGCAATCATATACGATGACATGGGACTTCTTGACGAAGCCCTTAAATGGTATGCAAAAACGGTGGAGCTGGACCCCGACAATTACAAGGCATACAATAATATGGGTATTATTTACGGACGAAACAGAGATTACGAAAAGGCAATTGACCTTTTCAAAAAGGCGCTCGAGATAAGACCCGACGACAAAGAAGCGTTAAAAAACCTCTCCCTGGCCCGGGAAAAACTCCGGGGCGAATAGGGAAAAGACCGCCGGGCCCGGGCCGGGTCTATTGCCTTTTAAGTTGCTTCAACGTCCTCTCGTAGAAATCCAGAGATTCCGGGTTAATCAGGGCGTCCCTGTTCGTAACGGGTCTCCCGTGGATTATGTTCGATACCGCGCTTTCGACCTTCTTCATGTTGAAGGTGTAGGGGATATCAGGGGCCTCGATAACGAGGGCCGGCACGTGCCTGGGGGACGCCTCTTCCCTCAGAGCCTTTTTAATCCTGTCTTTTAAATCCTCGGTCAGCCGGAAGCCCCCGGCAAGCTTTATAAAGAGTACAATACGCTCGTCCCCTTTCCAGTCCTGACCCACGACCAGGCTGTCCGCAACTTCCTCGAAACCCTCCACCACGTTGTATATTTCAGCCGAACCGATGCGCACCCCCGAAGGTTTTAGTGTGAAGTCCGAGCGGCCCGAGAATGTTATCCCGCCCGTATCCGCATGGACGATTATCCAATCGCCGTGCCGCCAGACATCGGGGTAAGTATTGAAGTAAGCGTCCCTGTATCTTTTCCCGTCCCAATCGTTCCAGAAATAAATGGGCATGGAAGGGGATGGTGTCTCACAGACGAGCTCCCCCTGTGTGCCGACCACGGGGTTACCCCCTTCGTCATACGCCTTCACCTTCATGGCCAGGGCCGGGCCCTGAAGCTCCCCGGCGTATACGGGCTCAATTGGCGTTCCGGCGGCAAAACAGCCGTTTATGTCCGTGCCGCCGGAGATGGAGTTAAGGTGCAGGTCCCGTTTTATCTCCCGGTAGACGTATTCAAATCCCTCTCGTGAAAGCGGCGAGCCGGTCTGGGATATCTCCCTTAGGGACGAAAGGTCGTAAACCGTGCCGGGCCTGACCCCGCGCCCCTCAGGTAATTCAAGTAACTCGCACTGCAGCCGAAGACAGTTATCCTCTCGTCCTGAATTATTTTCCACATTGCGCCCCAGTCAGGGTAGTTCGGATTGCCGTCGTATAACACTATGGTAGCACCCACGGCAAGGGAACTCATAAGCCAGTTCCACATCATCCAGCTCGGGCTCGTTATGTAGGTGATGGTGTCTTCTCGTTTCAGGTCCGTATGGAGCAAAAGCTCCTTAAGGTGGTTTACGAGGACCCCTCCGGCCCCCTGGACCATGCACTTGGGCCTCCCCGTGGTGCCCGAGGAGAACATGATGTACAGGGGATGGTCAAAGGGGAGCTGTTCGAACCGGATTTCAGATTGCTCCCCTGAGGCTACGAAGTCTTTACTGAGAACGGCCTGCGAAATTGGGCTTATGTCGGGTTCTTCTTCCACATAGGGGAAGACTATGATTCTTTCAAGCGTCGGGAGCCCCCTTGCGATCTTCTCGATATTGGGGAGGATGTTAAAGGTCTTACGTTTATAGAAGTACCCGTCAACCGTGAAAAGGACCTTCGGTCCTATCTGGCCGAAGCGGTCCAGGACCGC
>JAUVFY010000113.1 GCA_030594025.1 Deltaproteobacteria bacterium
ATATAAAGCGGTATGAGGGACTTCAAAAGGTGTTCCGTGGATATCTTGTGGTGGTGATAGGCGAGCACATATTCGTAAACAATGCTCACCCACAGGTCGTAGGGGAAGCTGAAGTTCTCGGGCCTCTTTTTCGCTATCCCCTCGACGACGCTTATTATGTCTTTGACTAAAAAACTCTCCCAGACACCCTTGAGGTTCTCCACACCCAGCTTGAAGTGGTCTATCATAGTTAAAATATTCACGTTGATCGGTTCCAGGCCGGCATAGTACTGGAAACCGAAGGTGGGCACCTCGATTGTCTCTGCTACGTCTTTCCAGTGCTCATAGTGCCTCTCGGTGAGCGTAAAGAGCGAGCCCACGACCTGCACGAACATGTCGGTCAAGTCCGTTCCGGGGTCCTTGGGGTCGTGGATCTTTGCCCCCAGGTTCACCTGACAGAGGTTAAAACCGCCGGCTATGGCCTCGGTGGTCATCCATATGTCTATACCGAAGCGCGACACGTCCGTTTCCCAGATGTCCCGGTTGGAAATATAAAAATCCGCAAGCCTGCCCGAGAAGCCGAACTCCCCTCCTATGGGCTGGCGTATCCTTTTTCCGTAAAGGGCCCTTGTCGTGGGGTATATGATGGAATTAGTTATGGTGCCGTCGTATTTATGCCGGCTGTAAAAGGGTGCGACGAAGTCATAGCCTTCCCTCAACACGGGCACAAGCAAGAGCTCCATCCACTCGGGGGCGATGCTCCTCAGGTCGGCGTCCACAACACAGCAGGCCTTCGCACCGAGCGAGACGGCGGTCTCGAATACCGTCCTGAAGGCGCTCCCCTTCCCGGAGATGCCGTGATAGGGTGTGGAGATGCGCTGTGCAGGGGGGCGCGGGGGCTTGAGCAGAACGGTCTTATGGTCGAAACTCGTATGCTTGACCACGTCGGGTGTGCCGTCGGTCGAGCCTCCGTCGGAATTTATGATAACCGAGCGCTCATTTGGAAAGTACTTCGCGAGCCCGGCGTCAACGGCGCTTACGACGCGCTTTATCGTGGAGGCGTTGTTGAAACTGGCTATCCCCACGACTATGTCCGCGCTGCCAAACTCCCCTATGGTCTTTTTTACCTCGTCCGTGAGTATCAGGTAATCTACAGGCATATAACAGGTTTAAGATAACGGTTTTACCGAAACCCTTCGAGTATCCTTAATACGGCGCTGTTCCACCCAATGGGCCCGACGCCTTCGGCCCTTATAAGCCCTGGGATTTCAGCCGGCTCATGGCCGCCGCCGGGCTTCCTTACAAGCACCGGATGGTCGCACTCATTAAGAAACGGCACGTCGTTCAAATTATCGCCCAGCCCGATGGTCGCGATTTTACCATAAAAGGAAGTGAAAAGGTCCTTAAGAATTCTCACCGCCCTGCCCTTGTCATGGGAACCCAGTATATGGAAGAACCTGCCGCGGGTCCAGCTGAACCCCGTCTTCTCGATAAGCCCGAGGACCTCTTCTTTAACCGGCTCGTCACCGTCGATTATAAAGGGCTCGTCAAATTCCCTCTCTTTACAGAGCCCGGCCTCAACCACACTCAGGCCGCTTAAAAGTGCTACCTCTTCGGCCCCCATCTCCCCGAAGCCCTTTATCTTCGCCCCTGTCGAGTGTTTTATCTCCTCGAGGGCCTTCCTCACCTCAGAAACGGGCGAGCCCAGGGTTATAACCCTTAAGCCATCGGTCTTTTCCCCTTCCGTGGGGAAAGGGAAGTAGCCTTCGGGGATGAACACGGCCCCTCCGTTTTCAGAGATAAAGGGGTCTCGATTGGAAAATCTTTCCCTCAGGTATTCGATCTCGGCCCTGGTCTTGCTCGAGGTAAAAACGAGCGGTATCTTCTTCCTTTTTATGACCTCCAGGGCCTCACTGGCTGCTTCATAGGAATAGTCCACCGGGTCGAGCAGTGTCCCGTCCAGGTCGGTAAATATAACGGGCTTCACAATCCGACCCCTGTTACGTAGAGAAGCGCTATCGTAAGCACCCACAGGACGGCCAGCGTGATGGAACATCCGCTCAGCGTTGCGAAGAGTTTTCTCTCAGGAGGGTATATAAGGCCTATGATTACAACGGCCGTCATTATTACGGCCATGAGCCCGGTTACGGTGTGGTCGGTTGAGACGTGGGAAAAAAGAGGACCCCGGGTATAAAAGATATCGTCCATCGCGAGAACGAGTATGTTGAACATGTTGCTTCCGAGCATGTTCGCTATGGCCAGGTCCTGCGCCCCTATGCGGACGGCCGCAATCGAGACCACCACCTCGGGGAAAGAGGTGGTCATGGCCACAAAAACAGTCCCCATGAAGGTATCGCCGAGCCCGGTGGCCACGGCGAGCCTTGCGGCCGAGTAGGGGAGCAGGGCGGCGGCGGCGATGATAACCAGTGCACTTATCCCGAAAAGTGTAGCCGCCCTTGCAAAGGGGACGTCCCCGTAGAGCTTTTCCTGGTCATCAACTACTTCCTTTACCGTGTTACTCTTCGCATAATAGTAAACCGCCCTTACGCCCACGATGTAGACTACTATTATCACGGGCGTGTAAAGCCCGATATGGCCCAGGAAAGGGACGTTGGTTCCGAGCAATATGGACACGACCGCAAGGGATATGAGAAAAACCCCGAAACCCGCGCCAAGGAGGTGCCCGCGGTCAACGCCCAGGAAAAGGGGTTTTTTCCCGTTAAGCGCGTCCATGAGGGCGAGGATTGCGAGGTTATATACGCACGAGCCCATAACGTCGCCGAGGGCGATATCCGGCACACCTACGATGGCCACGGAGCTTATTCCAGTTATGAGCTCCGGTAGAGAGGTAATCGTAGCCAGGAGTATGAGCCCTATCCAGGCCCTTCCCAGCCCGGTCTTCTCCGCTATCACGTCTCCGTACTTCGACAGCTTCGCCCCGCTTAAGATTATAAGCGCCGAAATTATTATGAACTCGAGCCAGAGTGTAGCCATAAGCCCCCTTATGCAACCCTTATGCCCCTTTAAGCCCCCTTTTCAGAGCGGAAACTCCCCCTCACTATTACACAATAATAAACGGTTTGCAATAGAGAGCGCTGTGGTTTTAATTGACATACTAACTCCATGAATTTAAAATAGGGGCAATGAGACGGACTGTAAGATACCTCGCTCCATTCGCCTGTTTTTTAATTCTAACCGTCGGGGCTCGGGGCTTTTCCGCGGACACCCTTGACGGCAGGGCCGGGCCTGCACCCGAAGGGGCAATGAAGACCATTGTCATAGACCCCGGGCACGGAGGAGAGGATACGGGCGCCATAGGCCCCCGGGGCGTAAAGGAAAAGGACATAACCCTGGCGGTAGCCAGGGAGCTTGAGCGTGAGCTCACCAACAAGACCCAAGCCCGCATCCTTCTTACCAGGACTTTTGACACATACCTGTCGCTCGAAGACAGGTCAGAGTTTGCAAACAGCGTCTCGGCCGACATATTCATAAGCATACACGTGAACGCCGCTCCCAGGAAGGGGGCCTCCGGGGTGGAGACGTTCTTCCTGAGCTTCGAAGCCTCGGACGACGAGGCCCGCGAGGTGGCCGCATTTGAAAACAACGTCGTGAGGCTCGACGGGACAATGGACGGCGCACCCATGGACGACCTTAAGGCCATCCTCTGGGACCTGACGCAGACCGAGGCACACCATGAAAGCTCGAAGCTTGCCGAAACGATCCAGCAGTCGCTCTCAGGGGTCACGAACGGGGATAACAGGGGTATTAAGCAGGCCCCTTTCATAGTGCTCTTCGGCGCGACCATGCCCGCGGTCCTCGTTGAGATAGGTTTTATCTCCAACCCGGCCGAGGAAAAAAGGTTAGCGAATGGAAAGACCCAGAAGACCATCGCACGGGCCATCTCAGACGGTGTCGTGGAGTTCGAAAAGCTACTTATAAAACGCGTGGGACTCGTTGAGGTCGAAGGTCCCCGGGAGAAGAACTGAGGGAGGTCTATGAAAAGAACGGACGGAAGGGGCCCGGATGAGCTGAGGCCCGTAAAGATCGTGAGGAATTATCTTAAGTTCGCCGAGGGCTCCGTACTGATAGAGATGGGAAACACGAGGGTCATCTGTACCGCCACGGCAGAGGAGAGCGTGCCGGCCTTCTTAAAGGGCACGGGAAGGGGCTGGATAACGGCCGAGTATTCAATGCTCCCGCGCTCTTCACAGATAAGGATACCCAGGGAGGCGACAAGGGGAAGGGTGGGCGGAAGGACCCACGAAATCCAGCGCCTCATAGGAAGAAGCCTGAGGGCGGTGGTGGACCTGGATAGGATAGGAGAGAGGACCATATACGTTGACTGTGACGTCGTCCAGGCCGACGGCGGGACGAGGACCGCTTCGATTACGGGTGCCTTTGTCGCCCTTTCGGACACACTGAGTGCCTTGAGGGACGCGGGCGCCATAGAGTCCGTGCCCATACTCGACTCGGTCGCGGCCGTGAGCGTCGGCATAGTCGACGGCACACTGATGCTCGACCTCACCTACGAGGAGGACGCGACGGCGGATGTTGACATGAACGTGGTCATGACAGGGAGTGAGAACTTCGTAGAGGTCCAGGGCACGGCCGAGAGTACACCTTTTTTAAAAGAAGAGCTTGAAAAGCTGATTGAGCTCGCCTCAAAGGGCACCGCGGAGCTAACGAGTATTCAGCGGGAGCTCCTCGAAGGCATGCCGGGCGAGCGGGTGCCCTGATGAAGTTAGTGCTCGCAACGAAGAACAAGAACAAGATAGACGAGATAAAAGCCCTTACCAGAGACATCCCCGTAGAGATACTGACACTCGAGGACTTCCCGGCCCTCGTGCTTCCGCCCGAGGAGGCCCGGAGCTTCCTTGAGAACGCGCTCGAAAAGGCGCGTTTTGTTGCCCGAAGTACAGGGCTAACCGCGCTG
>JAUVFY010000143.1 GCA_030594025.1 Deltaproteobacteria bacterium
CCCATCTCTATAACGGTCCTCACCTCGGGATGAAAGACCTCTGTGGCCTTTGCCTGTGCTATGACCTCGTTCGTAAATGAAGCTCCTATGAGGGGGGTGATGAGTTTGCCCCCGGCGCCGGTCGTGGCCACGAAACTTATCGATTCCCGGCCCCAGCGCCCTATGATCTCGGAAAGTATCCTGTGGGCCGTCTCGAGGGGCTCGCCCATGGTCCTCGTGTAGTGCTCCTCAATGACGTTCCTTTCCGAATCAACGACAACCGTATTGGCGCTTATCGAGCCGATGTCAATTCCCACGTAAACGGACTTTCGCTTCATTGAATCCATACCTCCAGAAGTCGATTGGGGTGGCAGCGGAATTTAATAAAAACAGACAATATTATCGTTTATTTCACTACCCTTGTCAACAAGCTCTTTATCTGCTATTGTCTGAAATGATGCTCTATGCAGGAATATGGTTCCTCTCCGCATCAACGCTCCTTTTTGAAGTAGCCCTTTTAAGGGTCTTCTCCATAGCCCTCTGGTATCACTTCTCCTTCATGGTCGTGAGCATAGCGTTTCTTGGATACGGCGCCAGCGGCTCTTTTCTCATGCTCACGGAAAAGCTCAGGGAAAGGCCCCTTTTCCTTTTCGCCTCCCCGGTCCTCTTCGCCCTCTCCTCACCCCTCTCATATATCATTGCGAACCGCATACCCTTTGACCCGGCAAGGCTCGCCTGGGACATAAACCAGATACTCTTTATCGTCCTGTATTACATCGTACTCTCTGTCCCCTTCATCTTCTCCGGGATGACGTTGGCGCTTGCGCTCACGCTTATGGCAGAGAGGGCCGGCAGGGTCTATGCGGCGGACCTCGTGGGCGCCGGCTCAGGCCCTGCCATAGCGCTTCTTCTCTTCCCCGTTCTCGGGGGCGAAGGGGTGATACTCGCCTCTGCTTCAGGGGGGTTCGTATCCTCTCTTTTTATCTTAAAGTGGGTTCAATCCAGAAGCCCTAAGGGCACGGAAAAAAAAATCGGCCGCCCGGGAATCTCGCTCATTCCGGTCTTCGGCATACTGTGCGTTCTTCTGGTTTTCATAACCAGCCCCTCGTTCATGGACACGAGGGTCTCCCCTTACAAGGACCTGCCCTTTGCGCTCAAATTCTCGGGGGCAAGGCTCATCGAGACCCGGTGGAACTCGTTTTCGAGGGTTGACCTTATAGAAAGTCCTGCCGTGAGGTTCGCCCCGGGACTGAGCCTCACCTACCTTGAAGCCCTCCCCGGCCAGAGGGGTGTAACCGTGGACGGAGACGGGCTTAACGCGATAACCCGCTCAGACCCTCCCGAAGCGCTCCGCTTCCTCGATTATCTCCCTACGGCTCTCCCTTACAGGCTCATAGGTGCGGGTCCCGAGGTATTTCTCCCCGAGGTTTTTCTCGTAGACACACGGGGTGGACTTTCCATCCTCGAGGCCCTTTACCACGGGACCTCCTTCATAAAGGGGGCTGAAACCAACCCCCTCGTTAAGGAGCTTTCGAACTCGAGCTACTCCGGGTTCATTTACGACAGGGCCGATATAAGAACGGGCGAGGGTCGTGCGATTTTGAAAGGAAGCGGAAAGCGTTATGACCTCATTAATATCGGGGTCAGCTCCCAGACGGCCGCCCAGACCGGCTTTATCGGCTTAACCGAGGATTACCGCTTTACCGTCGAGGCCTTCATCGACTACCACGACCACCTTAAAGAGGGGGGGTTCCTCCTTATAACCCGCTACCTGCTGCCCCCGGCAAGGGGGGAGCTGAAACTCGTAACAACGGCCGTGGAGGCCCTCGAGGCCATGGGCATAGAGGAGCCCGCCAAAAGGCTCGTTATCTACCGCACCCTGGAGACCTTCTCCATACTTATTAAGAGAGGCCCGTTCGAAGAAAAGGAGATCGAACTCGTGAAAGGATTTCTGGCGGAAAGGCGTTTCGACCCGGTCCACTACCCCGCGATGCCCCCTGAAGAGGCCAACCGCTTTAACCGCTTTCCAGAGCCCCTGTATTACAACCTCGTGGGGGCCATAATGGACAGGGACTTGAGGGGGCGGATCCAGAAAGACTATGTCTTCGACATAAGCCCCTCGACCGACGACAGGCCCTTTTTCCACCACTTCTTCAAGCTTAAAAACATAGGCCCGGTCGTCGAGAGCGTGGGTGGGAAGTGGCAGATACTCCTCGAGGGGGGCTACCTTCTGCCGTTTGTATTCATCCAGGCGCTCTTTGCATCAGTACTGCTCGTTGTGCTCCCGCTCATTAAAAAGACCGGGGGCAATGGGGGGGGCGGGGGCGGGGAAAAAGGTCTTTCAGCGGGGCTCAGGATAACCCCGGTTCTCGCTTACTTTTTCCTTCTGGGCATGGGTTTCATGTTCATCGAGATAACGCTCATCCAGAAGTTCATCCTCTTCCTCGAGCACCCGGAGTTCGCCTTCTCGGCCGTTGTCTCGGTCCTTCTCGTATCATCCGGGGCGGGAAGTTTCCTGAGCCAGAGGCTCGGGCCCGAGAGGACAATCAGGCTCGCTGTATTTACCCTCGTCGCACTTTTAATCCCCTTTACGCTCCTTCTTTCCCCGGTCCTCAACGCATCGCTCGGGCTGGACCCCGCTTTGAAGGTCCTTTTAACCGCCGTTATCGTTTCCCCCCTGGGGCTGGTCATGGGTATGCCGTTCCCCTCAGCCGTGAGGTACCTTGAGGCCCTGGGGGGCAAATCCATGGTGCCGTGGGCCTGGGCCGTGAACGGGTGTGCCTCTGTCCTGGGAAGTGTTCTTTGTTTTATGGCCGCAATGGCCGTGGGGTTCAGGGGGGTTTTAGTTTGTGCGGCCGTTTTGTACCTGGCCGCCCTCTGGGCCGTGAATCTTGCAAAAAAAAGAGCCCGGGTATGAACCCGGGCTCTGGATATGAATTTACACAAGGGCGTAAGGCCTTGAGTTGTGTAAAACCTTTGTCCCGACGAGGGTTATTACTTCGCCAGCTCCTTCATGTGGGCTATTACGGCCGCTACCTCTTCGTCGTTCAACTTCTGGGGCAGCATGGGTATCGGTATATCCTTGTACTTCTTTGCATCACCCGCGCGGCCCTTCAAGATGACGTCCGATATTTCCGCTTCTTTGCCTTTGAGTATAAACTCGCTACCCTTGATAGGGGGTGACATCATGGCCATCCCCTCTCCTTTGAGCCCGTGGCAAGCAGCGCAAAGTTTGGTGTAAATTTCTGCCCCGTCGGCTGCCAGAGCTGTGCCGGAGAAAGCGACACACAGGGCAATAACAGAGATACATACCAGCTTCCGCATAAAAATCCTCCTTTCAAGATTTGTTCACCCGTTAGCTTACAACCAATTTACCGGGTTTGTCAAGAATTTTTGTAAATTTTGTCACCTCGATTATTACGGCTTATTATGGCTTGAAAAGGTTTTATTATATGTTATAATGGTTTAAAAGAATCCAGGAGGTATGAACAAATGCTTCGTGAAAAAGTCGAGGAGGCCCTGGACGGCATAAGGCCGGCCCTGCAGGCCGACGGCGGCAACGTGAGCCTCGTGGAAGTGGACGAGGATAACGGCATCGCCAAAGTCAGGCTCGAGGGTGCCTGCGCAGGGTGCCCCAGCGCCCAGATAACGCTTGCAATGGGTATTGAAAGGGCTATAAAGGAAAGGGTCCCTGAAATAAAGCAGGTCCTTTCGGTATAAGGAACCCGGAAAAGGGGTAGTAAAGGACGGTCCGTGGAGTACCGGACCGGTGAGTTAGATTAAAACTCCACTTTACCAAACACCGTTCGAAAGCGAATGCCGCGGCCCGGGGCACTGCGGCTTGACACTTCAGTTAATACGGTTAAAAAATCCGGCCGGGAATACAATCCGGCCGGATATGTTTTGTCAGACATGGCGTATTATATCTTAGAAGGCTGCATAGAATGCGGGGTGTGCATTCCCGAGTGCCCGGACGGGGCGATAAGCGAAGCCAGCCCCTTTATTATCGAC
>JAUVFY010000112.1 GCA_030594025.1 Deltaproteobacteria bacterium
TCTCCGTGGGTGTCGACCCCAGGGGTACCCCGATTACCGTAAGGGACATAGCCCACGTGCACCTGGGGCCCGAGCTTCGTAGGGGTCTCGTTGAGCTCAACGGCGAGGGAGAGGTCGCGGGCGGTGTGGTCGTAATGCGCTACGGCGAGAACGCTCTCAAAGTGATAGAGAACGTAAAGAAGAAGCTCGAGGCGCTCAAAAAGGGTCTCCCGGAGGGTGTGGAGATTATCCCGGTCTATGACCGCTCGGGGCTCATTCACAGGGCAATAGATACGCTCAAGGAAAAGCTCGTAGAGGAGAGTATCGTCGTGGCCGTAATATGCGTGATATTCCTTCTGCACTTAAGGAGCGCCCTGGTGGCCATATTCACTCTACCCGTGGGCATACTCCTGGCGTTCATAATAATGTACTACCAGGGCATTAACGCAAACATCATGAGCCTCGGAGGCATCGCCATAGCCATAGGGGCGATGATAGACGGCGCGATCGTCATGATAGAGAACACCCACAAGCACATGGAACACGCGAAAGGCGAAAAAGACCACTGGCGCCTTGTAATGGACTCTGCAAAGGAAGTTGGACCGGCGCTCTTCTTCTCTCTCCTTATAATCACGTTTTCCTTCATGCCCGTATTTACCCTCGAGGCCCAGGAAGGCAGGCTCTTCAGCCCGCTTGCCTTTACAAAGACCTACGCCATGGCCGCCTCTGCTCTTTTGGCCATCACCTTGGTACCCGTCCTTATGGGCTATTTCATAAGGGGGAAGATAACGGCAGAGGAGAGGAACCCCATAAACAGGGCGCTCCTCTTTATCTACCGCCCGGTCGTCCGTTTTGTCCTCAAGTTCAAAAAGGGCGTAATACTTGCGTCCATACTGGTACTCGTACTTACCGTAATCCCTTTAACGAAACTTGGCAGCGAGTTCATGCCGCCGCTTAACGAGGGAGACCTCCTGTATATGCCAACAACGCTTCCGGGCATATCCATAACCAAGGCCCGCGAGCTACTCCAGCAGACGGATAAAATCCTAAAGACCTTCCCCGAGGTCGAGCAGGTCTTCGGAAAGGTCGGAAGGGCCGAGACCGCTACCGACCCGGCCCCTCTTTCCATGCTCGAGACGACGATTACATTGAAGCCCGAAGAGGAATGGCGGAAAGGGATGACCATTGAAAAGCTCACCGAGGAGATGGACCAGGCCATAAAGTTCCCCGGTGTTACCAACGCATGGACCATGCCCATAAAAACGAGGGTCGATATGCTCTCAACCGGAATAAAGACCCCGGTAGGGATAAAGGTCGCGGGGGACGACCTTGAGATCCTTGAAAGACTGGGTAAGGAGATAGAGGCGGTTGTAAGGGACATCCCCGGCACCTTGTCGGTGTACTCCGAGAGGGTCGTTGGCGGGAACTACCTCGATTTCGAGATAGACAGGCTCAAGGCCGCAAGGTACGGCCTTACCGTCGGGGACGTGCAGGACGTAATACAATCCGCCATAGGCGGGATGAACATAACAACGACAGTCGAGGGGCTTGAGAGGTACCCTGTGAATTTAAGGTACGGAAGGGGGCTCCGCGACGATATAGCAAAGCTCGAAAGGGTCCTCATTCCCACCCCAAGGGGTGAGCAGATCCCTATTGCCCAGGTAGCTACCATCAGGATAAAGAAGGGGCCCCCGGCCATAAAGAGCGAGAACGCGAGGCTCAACGCATGGATATACATTGACCTGAAGGGCATAGACGTTGGCACGTACGTAAAGAGGGCGAAGGAGATACTTGACGAGAAGATTACCGTTCCTACCGGGTACTCCCTTTTCTGGAGCGGCCAGTTCGAGTACATGGAGAGGGCAAAGGCGAGGCTAAAGCTGGTCGTACCCTTGACTTTAGTCATCATCTTTCTCCTCCTTTATTTCAATTTCAACAGTATCACGGAGAGCCTCATCGTCATGCTCTCGCTCCCCTTCTCTCTTGTCGGAGGGGTGTGGCTTATGTACCTGCTGGGTTACAACATGAGCGTTGCCGTGGGCGTGGGCTTTATAGCCCTTGCCGGGGTTGCCGCCGAGATAGGTGTAATAATGCTGCTTTACCTGGACATGGCCTATGAAAGGCGCTACCTCCACGGTAAACTCAATACCATAGACGACGTCTACGGTGCGGTTATGGAGGGGGCGAGCCTCAGGATAAGGCCCATCATGATGACGGTCTCGGCCATAATAGGCGGTTTGCTTCCCATAATGTGGGGAACGGGCACGGGCTCCCAGGTAATGAAGAGGATCGCGGCCCCCATGGTCGGGGGGATGGTCTCGGCCACCATACTCACCCTCATAGTCATACCGGCGATATACGCCCTGTGGAAGGGTCTTCATTTAAAAAAAGAGCTGGAATCCAAAAGTGGTGACGCTTAGTCGGCAATAATATGGAGGTAAAGACGATGAGTGTACCGAACAAAAATATACTGGGCATATTGATAGTCGTATCGGCGGCCATTTTCCTGGTGGGCTTTGTATTTCTTAAAGAAAGGACGCCTCCGGGACAAGACCTCAAAGGCGAGTATGCTCAGATTAAATCTGTCAATCCCGACCTGGTGTGCATGGTGAACGACAGCATAATGGGCAAACCGCAGATCCCCGTACCGGTGGAGGGCAAGACATACTACGGTTGCTGCCAGGGCTGTGTGAAGAGTTTGCAGAGCGACCCTTCCGTGCGTTTTACAAAGGACCCCTTAACCGGAAGCGAGGTCGATAAGGCAACGGCGTTTATTGTCGAGGGGCCTCCCGGACAGGCATTGTATTTCGAGTCCCGGCAGACGGCCCAGGACTTCCTTGCTTCCACGGCTATTGGCGGTTGACCCTGACAACAATGGGAAAGATCCGCGGAAAAATCCATGGACGGCCTGTTGACAAAACCGTAAAAAGGGACAAAAATCAATATGGAGAAAGGAGGTGGCGTGCATGCCGAATAAAACTATCATTATAGTTACCGCCCTTTTTATTTTTCTACTGGGAGCCGCACCGTCTACAAGGGCCCAGATGGGCCCCGGCACACCCGGTGCCCCCCCCGGTGCCCCCATGGGTCCCGGGATGATGGGTGAGTGCCCCGGGTGCCCCATGGGGCCCGGAAAGCACATGATGCACCATGAGAAGATGGGAAACCTCATGGAGATGATGAAGGAGACGATGGGAATAGTAAAGGACATGGAACATGTGCCGGGCTCGGCCCAGAAACAGAAGCTTACCGAGATGATGGGCAAGCTCAACGAGATGATAAAAACGCACGAAGAGATGGGCGCTAAGCACGAGGCCATGAAGGGCCGGATGAAGATGCACCACGAGAGGATGGGAAGCCTCATGAAGATGTTGAAGGAGACGATGGGGGTGGTAAGGGACCTCGAACACGTGCCGAGCTCCGCTCAGAAAAAGAAGCTCTCGGAGATGATAGGCGCACTCGAGGAGATGATAAAAACACACGAAGAGATGGGCAAGATGCGGGGGATGTAGAGGCAGGCGGCGGGCCGCCCGGGTTCTCAGGACCTTTCTCGGGAAGATAAGGGCCTGTGTAATCCAGAAAGAGTTGCTATCCCAGGCCCGAACCCATGTTTATACCGGTCAGGGAAATCCGTTTATGGATGAGCATACGAGGCCCTGTGGGATAATATTCTTGGGGTTCCAGTTGTTACATTTATTAATAGTCAGTTGAATATCCCACTTTCGAGGGATTGACTGTTCTGCTTAAATCTATATCATGTATCTAATATTATCGAAGTAACATTTTAAAATGGGAGGGAGAGGATGCAGAAAGTCGAAAAGCGCAGTCACCCTCGAAGGTCTTTTACAAAACCGGTCAAATACGAGGTCAGTGTGCCGGAGCACAGGGTAGAGGTTATTGAAGCGGAGATACTGGATATCTCCAACGACGGGGCATGCATCGTGACCGAGAGGGCGAACGAGCCGGGAAGCTTCATAAGGCTCAGGGTCTCTCCTCACCCGAGGCTCGCAAAGGTCAGGTGGGTGGACAGTACGGACGGCAGATACAAGATGGGGCTACAGTTTCTGATGTAGGGCCCTTCGGTAAAAAACGGTATGAAAATATAAGAAACTAAAAAACCCCCGTGAGGGGGTTTTATTTAATATGAGGGGGTTTTATTTAATGTGAGGGGGTTTTATTTTATATTTAAGGTCGTAAAACAGTGGACCTGCCGGGGTCCCTTCCTCAGGATATTTCCACATACCCCTTGTCTTTCAATTCCGCTCTGAACTTCTCTTCGTAAATGTCCATCAGTTCTCGATCGACACGCGTAAACTTTATCCCCATCCCGTTTTTTATTAACCGCAACAATACCGGTGGGTTCTTGTTTATCCAGACCACTACCCCTTCTGCCCGGTAGCTTTTATCAAGGGTGTCAACTGCGAGGTATAACTTGGTGCCGGGGTTGAAGAGCTTGTTTGTCTTTATGCCGGCACCCGAGTCTGAAAGGTCTTGAACGACGGATTTATGTACAGGGGGTGTTGTCTTGCCGAAGTATAGGATATAAGGGAAGGCGAACCGCTTGCTTCTCCTGCGGCCTTTTATCATGCCCCTTTTTCTTTTCTTAAAAGGCGGCACTATTTTTTCTTCTTCCTTCATGGCTGGGCCACCGGTGTGGCTTCTACCCAGATTTTAGACCCCATTACCTATCCTGTCAACCATTTTGTCAACTCGCGGCCCGAACAAAGTAACCCCATTCAAAAAATGGTGCCGGAGGGGGGATTCGAACCCACACGGGTTTTACCCCACGGGATTTTGAGTCCGAAAACGCTGAATCCCACAAACCCTTATTAAACAAGGAAAAGCCGCAATATATAAGGGAAATAGGAACTTTCTATATATAACAAGATACACCCATTTACCCCTATTTGCAACAAGATTCCGGAATGAAATATGCCCACCTGTCCCCCAAA
>JAUVFY010000001.1 GCA_030594025.1 Deltaproteobacteria bacterium
ACTGTTCAACTTCAGTTTCGGAGAAAGAATTTTGAAGTTCTTAGCGGACTTCCCTGAGGGATTCACCTTGCCTTTCCTCGCCCTTTTTATCTGGGGTGTTTTAATACGAAAGCGCGAAGGCTTCAGCTCTGCCGAGTTCTATCTGATCGCTGTCATGCTCATCTCCTGGCTATTCTATTTAGGCGTGAATCCCAGCGAGAGGTACTTCACCCACCTCATGCCCGTTGCGCTTGTGTTTTCAGCTGCCGGTTTCTGCCACATCGAAGGCCGGCTTAAGGCCCGGGCGAGGAGGCCCATCCTCTTAACCGCCGCTTTAGTCCTTGCCATTTGTGCCGTCGCGCTTCCCCAAGGACTGGTCTCCCTTCACGCACATCGTCTTCCTGAAAGACAGGCCGGCGAGTGGCTCAAAGAGCATGCCGAAGGTCCATACTCTATCATGGCGCGCAAGCCGATAATGGCCTTTTATGCGGACGGCGGTTTCGTCCGCTTGTCTGGCGAAACCATGGAAGAGGTTATTGAATACGGGAAACAAGAGGGCGCAGAGTACGTGGCCGGATACAGCTCCTCACTCAGAGAGAATATACAGGACTTTGACCTTGAAAAGGAAAGGTTTCTCACCGAGCTCATGCGCTTCAGTGCCGGCAGGGACGACGAATTCGTCCTATACAGGGTCGCTCATGAAAGGTAGATATGCGTTTTATAAACCATAACGGCCTCATTATAAACGAACGGTTCTTCGAGTTGTTGAAGGCACACGGCCTCGACAGCTTCGAGTGCCTTTTGAACTACGAGGGGGGTAGTGTTTTCAATAAAAAAAAGACTCACTCGGTTGTGAGGATTGAGCTCGGGGAGGGGGAGGGGGAGGGGGAGGGTTTTTACCTTAAGCGGCACTTCTGGTCCGCGGGCGAAAGGGTTAAAGCCCTTTTCAGCCGGGACAGGCCCGAAGAGGGGCGTAACGAGTGGGAGGGCATACTCTTACTCGAAGAGCTCGGCTTCCCCACGATGGTCGCCGTAGCCTTCGGCGAAGAGAGGAGTTTTTTCGGGCTCCCCTCGGTTTCGCTCACCCTTACCGAAGAGATATACGGGGCTGAGAGGGTTGAGGATTATATCCCGAGTTTGACCGGTAGAGTTATTGAGAAAAGGGAACTTGTAAGGAGGCTCGGGCTCCTTGCAAGGGACTTCCACCGTAAGGGGCTCTGCCACCAGGATTTTTACCTGGGGCACTTTTTTATAAACCCTGAGACGGGTGAGCTCTTCCTCGTGGACCTTCAAAGGGTTCACAAGAGGAAGGCCGTAAGGAAGAGCGACAGGATAAAGGATCTTGCGCAGCTCACATTCTCGGCACGGAACACGGAAAATTTTACATGGACTGACCTTGTGAGGTTCGCACATACGTATCTCGGCAAGGAAAAGTTCGACAATTCGGATAAGAGGATGATAAGAAGGATCTTTAAAAAATCAGAAAAGATAGCAAGGCATACAGAGAAGTTGTTGAGAGCGCGGCAATCCGGAAAACACGTCCTTTAAATTAATAACCAGGAATTTAAAAACGTATCATTTTAAAAGTTGCCCCACCGCAAGGTGGTAAGGAGAAAGCGCGATAAATGATATTGCCGGAATTTAAAGGTAAACGTTACCACTTCTTAGTGACCGGCGGGGCAGGTTTTATCGGTTCCAACCTCGTCTTTGCGCTCCTCGGTAGCGGTCAGAAAGTGACCGTGCTGGATAACCTCTCCACGGGGAAGAGAAAGAACATAGACGATGTAGAGGGTTTTATTGCGACCGATAGGACCCCCGCGGGGGATTTTACATTCATTGAGGGCGACATAAGGGATGAGGGGGTTTGCGCGAAGGCCGCCGAAGGGGTGGACTACGTGCTCCACAACGCGGCACTGGGCTCTGTCCCTCGTTCCATAGACGACCCTGTTACGACAACAGAAGTGAACGTGATGGGCTCGATTAACATGCTTATCGCCTCAAGGGACAGTCAAGTGAGACGTTTCGTTTATGCCTCGAGCTCGTCGGTCTACGGAGATTCCCCGCGGCTTCCTAGGGTGGAGGGGCATGAGGGCCGCCCCCTTTCACCCTATGCCGTGACAAAGGCCGTTGGGGAGATGTACGCCGAAAACTTCCAGCGCCTTTACGCCCTCGAGGTCATAGGGCTAAGGTACTTTAACGTTTTCGGCCCGAGGCAGGACCCTTACTCGCAGTATGCGGCCGTGATACCGATATTTACAAGAAAGCTTATAAGGGGCGAACCACCCACGATCTTCGGCGACGGTGAGACTACGAGGGATTTTACCTACGTGGATAACGCCGTTGGTGCAAACATAAGGGCCGTATTCGCCCCGAAGGAGGCAACGGGCGGAGTGTACAACATAGCCTGCGGCTCAAGGCTCTCGCTTAACGAGCTATATAAAAGGCTCTCGGCCATCTTGGGAAAGTCTATAAAACCCCTTTACGGACCGGAAAGAAAAGGCGACGTGCGCCACAGCGATGCGGACATTACACGGGCACTGAGGTTTTTAAACTACGAACCGGTAATAGACGCCTCAAAGGGGCTTGAGCTTGCCGTAAGGTGGTTTAGGGAGAACCTTTAACGGAACCACAAGAGATTAGTTGGATTGCCACTTAACGAGATATATGCTATATACGATGTGTAACGCCTTGAGCGGAGTTTAAATCCCTGTCGGGAATTCCTTTCCGGAGAGTCTTTACATGAGAAGGATAGTTGGCACAAAGAGGGCAAGTTCCATAATCGCGGGTTTCAAGAAGGCGCGCATACTGGTCATAGGGGACCTGATTATGGACCATTTTATATGGGGGGATGTAAAACGCATATCCCCCGAGGCGCCGGTGCCCGTTGTCGATGTATCGAAGGAGACAACACTTCTCGGCGGCAGCGCAAACGTGGTAAACAACATACACACCCTCGGCGGAAGCTGCCTTGTGGCGGGAATCGTGGGCAAGGACGAGGACGGAAGGAAGTTAGTGAGCAGGCTCAGGGAAAGGGGCATCTCCACCGAGGGGATAGTGGTGGACCCCAGGAGTCCCACCACCATAAAGACACGCGTAATAGCCCACAGCCAGCAGGTTGTTAGGTTCGACCGCGAAAACAGGCTGGGCATAAGCCACAGGGTAAGGGAGAGGGTCTTCTCCTATATAGAACAGGCGGTAAGAAAAGCGAGCCTTGTCGTAGTTTCCGACTATTCAAAGGGCCTCATATCGGAAGAGCTTATGGAAGTGGTCATGGAGATTACCGGGAGGCTCAAAAAGCCCCTCGTGGTCGACCCCAAGGTGGAGCACTTCGACTATTACAGTGGGGCGACCCTTGTGACCCCAAATAACAAGGAGGCGGGGCTCGCCTCGGGCATAGAGATAGAGGACACGGAGAGCCTGAAGAGGGCAGGCGAGATACTCAGGGCGAGGCTCTGCTGTGAGGCGCTTCTCATTACAAGGGGAGAGCACGGGATGAGCCTTTTTGAGGCGGACTCGGAGACCCACATCCCCACGGTGGCCAAAGAGGTATATGACGTAAGCGGCGCAGGGGATACGGTGGTCGGGGTCATGTCCCTCTCGCTTGCTGCGGGGGCAAGTTTTAAAGAGGCGGCTGTACTGGCCAACCTCGCCGCTGGAATAGTGGTGGGCAAGGTGGGTACCGCGACGGTGAGGCCGGCGGAGTTGCTTCAAGCCGTTCAATTGAGCTTGAAAAGATAGGCGATTTTATGCGGCCCGGGAAGGTGGAGCCGGTAAAGCTTATTGTGAGTCTGTTTTCCAGCGAACTGGACCTCATTGACTCTGTCCTTGAAGAGCTTACGAACAGGTTCGGTGAGATAGATTTTCTGAGCGAGCCCTTTGATTTCATCGAGACCGGTTATTATGACGAAGAGTTCGGGGGCGGGCTCGTGAGGAGGATCGCATCCTTCTCGGATTTGGTTGACCCCGCCGAACTCCCCTCGATAAAGCTTTTAACCAACTCTATCGAGGACAGCTATACGCGTGAGGGAGGGAAAAGGAAAGTCAATATAGACCCCGGGTACCTGACGCTCGAAAGGCTCGTTCTGGCATCGTGCAAGAATTTCTCCCACAGGATATACCTGGGAGAGGGCGTATATGGGGACCTCACGTTCTTGTACAGAGCCGGTGAGTACAGGCCCCTTGAGTGGACTTATCCCGACTACGGCGGGGCCCGCATGAAGGGGCTCCTTAAACAGATAAGGGCAAAGTATGCGGAAAAGATAGGCAGGGGAACGGGCAGAAAGCTAAAGGGTTAAGCCACCTCTTTCAGAGAAGGAGCAAATTAAAATTGGCCAACAGCATGACAGGATTCGGCAGGGCCGAGTTCACAATCGGAGAGAACGTTTATTACGTTGAGGTAAAATCCCTCAACCACCGCTACCTGGACATAAAGGCGCGCCTGACTGAGAGGTTCTTTGCGCTTGAGCCCAGGCTAAGGGAAGAGATAAAGAAGATTTTTTCAAGGGGTTCATTCAGTCTATATGTTTCTGCGGTTTCCGGACCGGTTGAGTCGCTCGAGGTGAACATCCCCCTTGCCCGCAAATACCTCGATGTGGAGATGGAACTTAAAAAAGAACTGGGACTCACGGGCGAGATCGACGTTCCTCTCATGCTAAGGCTTAAGGACATAATGACTTCCCCCAGGAAGGAAGAGGACCTCGAGGGAGACTGGAAGGCCTTCAAGGTGGGGTCGGATGCGGCCCTGGGCCAGGTCCTCGAGATGCGCAGGGCCGAGGGCGAGGCGCTTAAAAAGGACATAGAGTCGAAACTCTCGGTAATCGAGGATCTTCTTAATAAGGTAGAAGAGCGCGTGCCCGAGGTCGTCGCCAGCTATAGACAAAAGCTCACAGAAGAGATGAAAAAACTTATCGACGAAGAAGTTGACGAGACGAGGCTCCTTACCGAGGCGGCCATCTTTGCAGAAAGAGCGGACGTCGCCGAAGAGATAGTCCGCCTCAGAAGCCACATAGAAAGGATGAGGGATTACCTTGCCCTGGCGGAGCCCGTGGGAAGAAGGCTTGATTTCCTGTGCCAGGAGATGCAGAGGGAGGCGAATACCACCGCGTCCAAATCCAACGACGTTTCCATAACCCAGACGGTGGTGGAGATGAAAGGGGAGCTCGAGAAGGTTCGCGAACAGGTGCAGAATATTGAGTGAGGCCATGAACAAGGGAATACCTTTCATAGTGTCGGCGCCTTCAGGTGCGGGCAAGACCACACTGGTCAAGATGGCGGTCGAGCACTTCCCTGACATGCACTTCTCCGTATCCTATACAACCAGAGAGCCCAGGCAGGGTGAGGTAGACGGCGTGGATTACCTTTTCGTGGACGACCGGGCATTCGACGAGATGGCAAGAAAAGGCGATTTCATCGAATACGCCGAGGTCCACGGAAGAAGGTACGGAACTTTGCTAAAAGACCTTATAAGCGAGCTTGCCCGGGGAAAGGACGTGCTCCTTGACATAGACGTACAGGGAGCCGAGCAGGTCCGAAAAATTCTGGAATACGGGGTCTATATCTTCATAGTGCCGCCCTCCATCGAGGAGTGCGAAAAGAGGCTCATGGAAAGGGGAAAAGACAGTCAAGAGGAAATAAAAAAGAGGGTTCAGGTTTCAATAAACGAGATAAAGAGGGCCGAGAACTACGACTATATAATCATTAACGACGAGCTCGAAGGGGCCTTTGAAAGACTCAAGTCTGTTATAACGGCGGAGAAGACAAGGGGGCAAAGGCTAATGGACAGGGTTAAAGAAACATTTGGAATATAGACGGAAATGGTGTAAAATAAAGACCTTTCGGATAAGAGGGTTTTAGTGTAGTGTGGTTTCAACATACTTTATGGAGGTAAGCTTAATGGCAAGGATAACTGTCGAGGACTGTCTCGAGAAGGTGCCGAGCCGTTTTAGCCTTGTGCACATCGCCGCGCAGAGGGCGAGAAAGCTCATCAAAGGGGCACGCCCCCTCGTGGAATCGGAGAACAGGGCCATCGTTACCGCCCTGAGGGAGATAGCCGCCGGTGATGTGGTAATTGAGGAGGAAGAGTCCAAAAAGGAATAAAGTTCGTTTTAGTGTGTATTAGTTAAACCCCCGGCACTTTCGGGCCGGGGGTTTTTTTATTCCCTTTCGCAGAGAAATTTAAGCCCTACCCGTTGCCACCGCCTGCCTGCCAGAATAAAAATCCCACCCGGGAACAAAGGCAAATAAAGTTTGCTATAATTTCGATATACCGCAAACCGTGATTAAAAAGGAGGCCTCTATGAAGCACCGTATGAAAGGCAAAAGGGGGATCCCGGTGGAAATTCTCAAAATAAGATGGCAACGCCTGGTATTTCAAGGCCAGACCTGCCCCAGGTGCGCGGAAACGGAGGAACAGGTCGACAAAGCATTTCAAATCCTCAAACAGTGCCTCGCCCCGCTGGGGATAGGTGTGACCCTGGATAAAAAGGTACTTACCCCCGAGACATTTGCCAGGCACGTCATGGAGTCAAACCGCATCTGGATAGGCGAGCGGCCCCTGGAGGAGTGGCTTGAGGGCCGCGTGGGACAAAGCCTTTGTTGCGGACCCTGTGGTGAAACGGAATGCAGAACTGTCGAGGTGGGAGAAAGGATTTATGAAACGATCTCTTCTCGTTTGATCTTAAAGGCAGGCCTCATCGCGGCCTCCGGGATGCTCG
Source organism: Deltaproteobacteria bacterium (assembly GCA_030594025.1). Taxonomy (GTDB): domain Bacteria; phylum Desulfobacterota; class GWC2-55-46; order GWC2-55-46; family JAUVFY01; genus JAUVFY01. The sequence goes on from JAUVFY010000001.1 coordinate 6,693, forward strand.
GTAAGGAGGCTGAACCTTCCACGGTCTGCTGCCCCACCGGGGAAAGTAAATGATTTACGTAGGGACATGTTCCTGGACGGAAAAAACACTCATCAAAAGCGGCGAGTTCTATCCGAAGGGTGTGAGTACAGCTGAAGGCCGGCTCAGATTCTATTCCGAAAGTTTCAGGACCGTTGAAGTAGACTCAAGCTATTACGCCATCCCTGACAGAAGGACCACCGCTCTCTGGGCGCAAAGGACCCCCGGGGGGTTCTTATTCCACGTGAAGGCATACGGGGCTCTTACGGGCCACGGGGTGGACCCGAGGACTCTGCCCAAAGACCTACAGGGTTTTTTTCCGGCCGATGAAAGACGCGGGAGATACGTCTATATAAAAGACACTGAAATTAAAAAAACCCTTTTCGAAAGGTTCAAGGATTCCCTCGGCCCGCTTGTAAAGGCCGGGAAACTGGGTGTCGTTGTTTTCCAGTACCCGCCATGGTTCCATTACAGGCCCGCTAACCCCGATTTCATACTCGAGTGCAAAAACCACCTGGAAGGGGTAAGCCTTGCAGTAGAGTTCCGCCACGGTAGCTGGCTTACACCCCAAAGGGCGGAATCTGTCTTTGAGTTCCTCGGAAAAAACGGGATAACCTATATAACCGCGGACGAGCCCCAGTACGGAACCCTCGCAACAGTGCCCTTCCTCCCTGGGGTTACCACTGACACGGCGTACTTCAGGCTCCACGGAAGGAACAAAAAAAATTGGCTTAAAACCGGCATCGAGACCTCCTTGAGATACGATTATCTTTATTCGGACGACGAACTTAAAGGGTTCGTGTCCCATGTGCTCGAAGCGGACCGCGACGCGAAAAAGACCTTCGTTATGTTCAACAACTGCCACGGCGGCTTCGCGATAAAGAACGCCATGAGGATCCGGACCCTCATCGAGGAGTCCGAAAAAGAGGTGCGTTGAGCACGCAGGATAACGCATTTCACCCACTCCCTTTCAAAGAGGATGGTTTGACAGGCGGAAATTAAGGGCTAAACTTTTTTTGAGAACCCGGCGGATTGATTTAAAGACAAAACGACGGAGGTGACACCTATGTGTTTTATTTTCAGCCTTTTCCCGGCTACAGTTTTTGCAATAATAGGGTATTTTGTCCTTTTCTCCTCGAGCAAGGCGGAAGGGGCCATCCGCACGTTAGGCCAGGTCCTTTCGGCATGGATCTTAATTATCGCATTGGTCTTCCCGGTCATGGGCGCCTATATAACCATAACCGGTCAATGTCCGATTGAGAAGATGATGGAGGGGATGGACATGCCAATGGAAAAGATGATTGAAAAGATGCTGGAAGAGATTGAGAGATAATTTAATACACGAACCTTCTCGAGGAGGAAAATACCATGGAATCGATGAAAGAGATGATGGAAAAGATGATGGGCGAGGCGGGGAAAGAGGGTATGCCCGGGATGATGGAGAAGATGATGAAAGAGTGTTGTGCCGGGATGACAGCGGAAGACAAGAAGCGGATGATGGAAGAAATGATGCCCAAAATGATGGAAGGGTGCGATATGATGGAGATGATGCCCAGGTGTATAGGCATGGCGGTTTCAAAGGTCCCCAAGGAAAAGAGGCTTGATTTCGTATCGAAGATGGTTACTACACTTATGGAAAAGGGTTGCACGGGGATGTCAGAGGAAGAGAAAAAGGATTTCACTGCAAAGGTGGCTGAAAAGGTTAAGCCCTGAGGGTAAAGAGGGAAGAGAGAGTTTTTAAGATAAATTTCAACCCCTTATATGCAGCTACCCCATGGGGTGCTGCCTTACTGCCACGCGATATTCATTCATAACGCCTGGCCCTTCGGGTTTTCGTCGGCAACCAGACGGCTCACTCCACGACAAAGCTTGTCTCAGCCTGCGGCCCTAAGTAGGCGTGGTCTTTGTCCGCAAGCTTAAGCATCACGGTGTGGGGACCTTTTTTAAGGTTTGTGAGTTTGTATTTGCTTTTCTTCATTACCGGACCAACGTGCTCTCCATCGAGAAAGAGGTGGAGATGGTTCCCCCTTGATACCTTTACCAGCTCAAACTCGACGGTGTAGCTCGTACCCTGTATGACCTCGCCCTCTTCCGGCTTTACGATTGTTACCTTACCCATCCCCGCCTGGCTTGTGGCAACGAGAAGAAAAAGTGCCAGGGGGATGGCGATTATCGCGGCTATCAATAACTTTCTTTTCATCTCTTTCACCATCCTTTGAATTCACCCTCTAATTAAATCTTAGGCTCGAATTTTCCTTTTGTCAAGGAAGAAACCCTGTAATCTTCCTTGCTGTAAATCCTTAATTTATATAGCTTTTTAGCGTTAAAACAGGCTTTGAAGGGAACCCTCTTTGGCGCACCTTTCAGGATGCCGCCTGCTCAATCCTGGGCACGGCCTTTAGGAGGGTCTTTGTGTAGGGGTCTTTCGGGTGGGCGAATATCGCTTCGGCGGTTTCGTGCTCAAGGATCTTGCCGTCGAGCATTACGGCCACCTCGTCGGCTATGTATTCCACGACGCTTATGTCGTGGGTTATGAAAAGGAGCGAAATGCCGAAGTCCCTCTGGATGTATTTTAATAGGTTAAGAATCTGGGCCTGCACAGATACGTCGAGGGCGCTCGTGGGCTCGTCGCAGACGATAAACTCGGGGTCCACGGCCAGAACCCGTGCTATGCCTATCCTCTGGCGCTGCCCGCCCGAGAACTCGTGGGGATAGCGGTGCCTCATCTCGGGCGTTAAACCGACCCTTTCGAGGGTCTCTTCGATCTTCCTTATCCTTTCGGCCCTGGTCATCCTGGGCTTCAGGCTCTTCAGCCCCTCTTCTATTATCTGCCCGACCATCATCCTCGGGTTCAAGGACGAAAAAGGGTCCTGGAAGACTATCTGCATCTCTGAGCGGTACTTCTTGAGCTCCCTGTCCGTAAGCCCGGTTATGTCCGTGCCGTGGAATACCACGCTCCCTGCGGTGGGCCTTAAAAGCTGTATTATGCCCTTTCCCGCGGTGGTCTTTCCGCAGCCGGATTCCCCAACGAGGGCCAGCGTTGAGCCCTTCCTTATGGTGATGTCTATCCCGTCCACGGCCTTTACATGTCCGACGGCCTTTTTTAAGAGGCCCTTCCTTATGGGGTAGTAGCACTTAAGGCCCTTTACCTCGAGCACAACGGGCCTTTCCCCTGGAGGGGTGGCAAGGGGTTCGGCCTCTTCGGCCTCCCTTTTAAGGGGCTTTGAATGGGGTTTACTCATGAAGTCCGCATCGTAGAGGTGGCATGCGACAAGGTGCCCGGGCTCACGCTCCGCAAGGGGGGGCCTTATACCAGCGCATCCTTCCATCTCCCTCGGGCATCTACCTGCAAAAGGGCACCCCGCGGGGTATTCCGTCGCCGGCGGCACAATGCCGCTTATGGTCTCAAGGGTCATGCCCCTTTTCTCTATACCAGGTATGGAGCGAAGAAGCTGAATCGTATAAGGGTGCATTGGGTTACGGAAGAGCTTTTTCGTTGAGGCCTGCTCCATTATCTTGCCGCCGTACATTACGGCCACCTCTTCGGCGTTCTGGTATACCACGGCGAGGTTGTGGGTTATGAGCAGTATCGACGTGCCCATGGTGTCTCTTAGCTCTTTCATGAGCTTTAGTATCTGGTCCTGTATCGTAACGTCGAGGGCCGTTGTGGGCTCGTCCGCTATGAGGAGGTCCGGCCTGCAGGAAAGCGCAATCGCGATCATGACCCTCTGCCTCATCCCGCCGGAAAGCCGGTGGGGGTATTCGTAGTAGAGTTCCTCGGGACGCGGAAGGCCCACCTGTTCGAGCATGTCAATCGCTATTGCCCGAGCCTCCTGGCGGGTCTTCCCCTGGTGAAGCTTCACGGCCTCCACAATCTGGTTTCCTATGGTGAATACCGGGTTCAAAGAGGTCATGGGCTCCTGGAATATCATCGAAATTTCGGTCCCCCGGATCTTTCGCTTCTCGCGCTCCGGAAGGTCAACGATGTTCCGGCCCTTAAGAAGTACCTGGCCCCCGGCGATAAAGCCCTGCGGCTCGGGAACTAACTGGATTAATGACAGCGCCGTTACGGATTTGCCGCATCCGGACTCGCCCACGAGGGCGAAGGTAGAGCCCCTTTGTATCTTGAAAGAGACCCCGTCAACGGCCTTTCCCACCCCCTGGGGGCTCCTGAAGTATGTCTTAAGGTCCTTTACTTCGATTACCGGTTCCATACGCTACCTACCTGACCCTGAGCCTCGGCTCGAGCGCGTCCCTTACGGCGTCTCCGAATATATTTGCCGGGAGGACGAGCCCGAACATGAACACGAAGGCCCCGATAAGGCTCCACCATACGACCGGCTCCCTGGAGAGCTCGAGCCGGGCAGTATTTATCATGTTCCCCCAGCTTCCCATCTCCGGGCCCACTCCTATACCTATGTAGCTCAAGATCGCCTCGGCGAGCACGAGCCCCGAGAACTGCAGTACCATGGTTATAAGAACGAGGTGCATCACGTTGGGCACGATATGCCGGTATATTATCTTCATCTTCGCCACACCGAAGGCCTTTGCGGCCTGGACGTATTCAAGCTCCCTCAGCTTCAGCGTCTCACCCCGAATTATCCTGCAGAGGTCTGTCCACGAGGTTATGCCCATTATGATGCAGAGCCAGAAGAGCCTGTCGTTGGGGACGAAAAACCCCTGGTACAGGTCCCTGTCCCTTACAAGCCCCCCCTGGTAGCCCTCGGCGCCGAAAATCAGCATGAAGGCCACGATAAGGAGCACCGCGGGTATGGAGGCAAGGGTCGTGTATATGTACTGGATTATATCGTCTATACGCCCGCCGAAGAACCCGGCCATGACGCCGAAGAATATGGCGAAAGGGATTATTATGACCGTTGTGCCTGTGCCGATCACCACGCCCGTACGTACACCCTTTATGGCGGAAAAAAGAACATCGCTTCCAACCTTGTCTGTACCCAGAAGGTGCTTGCCGGGGTATTCGAGAGGCTGGTAATCCCTTACCATGGTGCCGTCGGGTAGCTCCATGGACTCCTTAACGTATAGACGGGAGGCCAGGGGCGCGGAGAAGGTCTTCTCTGTATTGGCCCTCATGTTCCACAGGAGCCTGTCCAGGAGGCTCAGGGCCTGGGGGCTGTATATTTTTTTACCGTCTGCGGCCCTGACCACCGTGCCGGTATCCGTACGGAGGGGGTCTCTGAAGCGTATGGAGTCCAGAACGGCCACAGAACCGTAGAGTACGAGTATGGACATGCAGACCATGGCGAGCCTGTTCTTTCTTATCTGGAGCCAGGCGTTTCTCGTGTAGCCCTCTTTTCTCCCGGCGAAGATGAAATATACAACTATCCCAACCACGAAGAATATTATGAGGTCTGTCGCTAATATTACGGGCATGGCAATTACTCCAGCCTTATCCTCGGGTCCACAAGGGTATAGCTTATGTCTGTGAGTATCAACCCCACTATATAGAGTATCGAGCCCAGGTAGACCATGCTCCTTACTATGGCGAAGTCCTGGGCCTGTATGGCCTCGATGGTAAAGCTTCCCAGCCCGGGCACGGCGAAGAAGTTCTCCATCAGGAGGCTCCCGTAGAAAAGAAACGGGATAGAGACGACCACGCTCGTAAGAATCGGTATCATCGCGTTCTTTAGCCCATGCTTGAAAAGGACCTTCGTCTCCGAGAGCCCCTTTGCCCTTGCTGTCCTTATGTAGTCCTTTCCTATCTCTTCGAGGAAGACGGTCCTGTAGAACCTCACGCCGCTACCCACGGCGGTTATTATCCCTATTACCACCGGGAGCACTACGAACTTTGCGGCGTGAACTCCCACATCGTAGCCGGAGATGGGGAAGAGCTTGAGGACCCTGCCGAAGACGTACTGGCCGCCTATTATGTAGAAAAGGGTGGAAACGGACATCATTACGACGCAGAGGATGACCCCCCAGAGGTCAAGATATGTGCCCCTGAAAAAAGCTACCAGCATGGCAAACGTGAGGTTCACGAATATCCCTATCAAGAAAATGGGCAGCGCAATGGCAAGGCTCGGCCACATCCGCTTTCGGATTTCGTTGTTTATGTCGGCATTTTTCCTGTCGGACCTTCCGAAATCGAGCCAGAGTAGCGGTGCGGACCTCTGGAAAAATATCGTCTGGGTTACAACCGAAAGGCCCTCTTCCTCGGTGTTTAAAAGAAGCGGGAGGTTGTAGCCGTGGTCCCTCTTCCAGTTCTCTATGGCCTCGGGGGTTATGTTCTTTTCACCGATTATCTGCCGGGCCATGTCGTCGGGGGTGTTGACGTAGAAGAAAAGAAGCGCCGTAAGGATGTTCACCCCGAGGATTATGGGTATGGCGTAAAGGACGCGGCGTATGATGTAGGTGAGCATTGTTTAACCTTTAGCCTTGCTGTTGCCTGCTTTCGTGAGATGATTATTTTCTCCCGCCCCTGAACCTTCTAATTACAGTGTATATGGTGGGAATTGAGCCAGCTATGAAGATTATCCCTATTATGACAAGGGGCCTGAAGTTGGGCCTGTTCCAGACGTAACGGCGGTCCTTCCTCGTACCCGAGTCGATATCTATGTACTTCATCGTGTTGTTGGCCATCGCGTTGGACTTCAAATTCCCCACCCAGCCGTGCGAAAGCACGAAGGCCACGGGGTGGTAGCCCCAGACCCAGGGGGCGTCCTTCTGTAGTATACGGGTCATCTCCCTTATGATGGCCATCCTCTCGAGCGTGTTGTCCATGTTCTCCATCTTTCTGAAGAGCCTGTCGAATTCCCCGTTCTCGTAGTTCACCGCGTTCTCACCCTGGTGATTGACCTTACCGTTGGGCCCGTAAAGGAGGAAAAAAAAGTTCTCCGGGTCAGGGTAGTCGGCGTTCCATCCCCAGAAAAAGAACTGGAAGTTTCCCTTGAACATCTTGTCCTGGAACCTGTTGTAATCGGTCGTCCTGTTTTCGAGCTGGATGCCCATGAGCTTAAAACGCTTCCTGAACCAGTTTATCATGGGGCTGTTCTCCGGTCCCGTCCAGGCGTTGTCGAAGGTTATGACAAGGGGTTTTCCTTCCCTGTCCCTGCCGCCGGGGTAGCCGGCCTCCTCAAGGAGCCTTTTCGCCTCTTCGATGGATTTCCTGACGGGCCTACCCCTGGTTTCGTCCCAGTCGTATACATGGGGGTTCAAGCCCGCCTTTTCCATCTCGTAGCCGAAGATACCCGGGGGCAGGGGGTTCATGGCCGGGATACCCCTTCCGTTGGCAAATATCTCTATGAACTCCTCGTAGTCGAGGGCGATGGAGATGGCCTGCCTGAGTTTTTGTTTATCCGTGCCCAGCCCGCCGACGACCGGGTCGAGCATGTTGAAGCCCGTGTAAAAGGTGGAAGGGCGCACCGAGGTTATAAGCCTTATGTCCTTTTCCTTTATGAAATCAGTCAGGTCCGCCCTGCCTTCGACTGAGAAGGTCACCGCCTGGTCGAAGCTGTCGGAGGTTATCCCCGAGTTATCGTAGTAACCCTGGAGGAACTTGTTCCACCTGGGGATATCCTCCTTTTCGAGCTTAAAGATTATCTTCTCTATGAAGGGAAGGAGTTTACCTGCGTCATCGAGGAGCCCGGCATCTCTGTCAGGGGGATCCCCGCTCTCGGGGTAAGTCTCGGGATGGTAATTTTCGTTCTTTATGAGGACTACTTCCATGTTGGGGTTATTGGTCTCCATCCTATAAGGCCCGGTCCCCACGGGGAAACGTTCGATCGTTATGTTCTTTTCCTGCATGGGGCCCTGCTTGTAAAAGCGCACGGCTTCTTCCGGCACCGGAGAGAAAAATGGCATGGCGAGCCAGTAGACGAACTGGGGGTATTTTTTCTTGAGTATCACCCTGAAGGTGTAGTCGTCCACCTTCTCTACGCCTGGGAGCGGATGTTTCTTGTAGTCGAGTATAATGGGGTTCTTTCTTTCGTCAATGGCCTGGCTGTAGGCTGCGCCAGCCTTTTCCTTCCTGGCTTTCCTTATCTCCTCGAGGTCCCTTTTCAGGGCTTCGGAAAACTCCTCAAGGCCCAGGATGTATTTTTCGAGTATGGGCAGTATGGGGCAGTGGAGCTGGGGGTCCGCGAGGCGCATTATCTGGTAGATGTAATCATCGGAAACGAGCTCCCGCGTGCCGGTCACGGGAAAGTCCTTAATCTCCCAGATCCCTTTTATATCCGTTTCCGTAATACCAATATAAAGCGGCTCGCCGTCGGGCCCTCTGGCAAAGGCCGGGTGCTCCTGGTACATGATACCCTTTTTAATCCTTATCTCGTATACGGCGCGGTGAACCTTGTCAGGGGAGACGTCCTGGGGGAGTCTATCGCCGGAGATGTCATAGTAAGCGACTTCGGGGACCGAGTCCGTGGTGAGGGGCACGAGCGTGTAGGGACGCTTCAGGTAGTGATACTGCACCGGAGGCTCTAAGATCTGGCCTATCAAGGCATACTGGTCCGAGCTGTAAGAGCGGGCAGGGTCGAGGGTCTTGGGCTCCTCGGTGAAGGTTGTATAGAAGAAGTTCTTTCCCCTCTCTTCCGAACGGTAGGGGTTGTTGGGCGTGCATCCGCCGGAGAGTAAAAAGAAGGTACAGACAAGAGCCGAAATTAAATATAAGCGTTTATTTAAAACTAATCCCGGCAAATTATATCCTGAACTTATAGAAAACATTATGAATTTCGCCTATTTATAAAAATAGCACAGTAGCTGTATACCGGTCAAGTTTTATGGGGTGCCGACAAAGGGCTGGAAGGCTCACCCGGCCCGGTTATCCGGTGCGAAGGCTGAAACAAAAGGTTTTGAACTTAAAGAATCCGGCAAATCGCCGGGAGACCGTTGTTTAAGGACATGGATCAGCCCTTGACACCGTGACTTCAGCGGTTATAATATAATGCGTCCCTCTCGAAAGCTTTTTCTTGAGCCTTTTAAGCACACCCGGGCGATAACATCAAAGACATAACGATAGCGCGTAGCTTTTTTCCGGGAACCTTTGCGCTCGGGCTGCGGCACTTCGTCCTTGATCCGTTCTTCAGGCCCCTTATAACACGCTTTTGATTTAACCCCGTCATGAAAAATCCGGAAAACGAAGCTCGCCTTCCGACAGACTACGTTCGAGTTTCCAGCGGGAGCCCTTTTTTATGCGAAGGAGAACCTATGGTAAAAAAAAGAAAAAAGACAAAGATACTCATCGTAGATGACGAAGAGTCAATAGGTCTTGCGCTGAGCGAGATGCTGAAGGACGAAGGTTTCGAGGCAGCTTACGTGATAGACGGGGCCCAGGCGGTCGAGGAGGTTGCGAACAACGGTTACAGACTCGTTTTTATGGATATGGTCATGCCCGGTATGAACGGCCTTGAGACTTACAGGGCCATAAGGAAGATCAGCAGGTACGCAAAGGTAATACTTTTTACGGGATACATCAAGGACACCGACAATATAATCTCCCAGGGCGTAAGGGAGGGGATGATAGACGAGAAGATAAGAAAACCCTATCTTACTGACCAGATAATAAGGAGCGCGAGGAAGCACCTGTCCTGAAACGGGAATTGGTGATGGATTTAATGGACCCGTGCCACAATTGTCTTGCCCGGACCTGCCCTTATGTTGTAATCTTTTTCTCATGGAAAGGCCGGGCAGGATAAGGGCAAGGCCCATAATGGTTCAGGGGACATCTTCGCACGCGGGCAAATCGATTATCGCCGCCGCCCTTTGCAGGATTTTTTCCCTGAAGGGGCTCAAGGTCGCACCCTTCAAGGCCCAGAACATGGCCCTCAACGCCTTTGTCACAAGGCGGGGTGGAGAGATAGGCAGGGCCCAGGCCTTTCAGGCCGAGGCCGCAGGGTGCGAGCCCACGGTCGACATGAACCCCGTGCTTTTAAAGCCCACGGCAGATTCCCTGGCCCAGGTAATAGTTCAGGGAAAGCTCTACGGGGTAATGAGCGCGAAGGAATACAGCCTTTTCAAGAAGGAGGTAAGGAGATACGTCCTTGAAAGCTATACGAGGCTTGCCTCAGGCTATGATGTGATAGTCATAGAGGGTGCCGGAAGCCCCTCGGAGATTAACTTGAGGCAATACGACATCGCCAACATGGGGATGGCCGAGATGGCAGGAAGCCCCGTCGTCCTGGTGGGCGATATAGACAGGGGAGGGGTCTTCGCATCCTTTGTGGGTACGATGGAGCTACTTACTGGGCCGGAGAGGGAGAGGGTAAAGGGTTTTATAGTCAATAAATTCAGGGGTGACGTTGATCTTCTGGAACCGGGGCTCGTTTTCTTAACCGAGAGGACCGGAGTTCCTGTCCTTGGTGTTATGCCCTACATGGAAGATATGAACCTTCCCGATGAGGACGGGGTCTCACTCGACGGCATCGGCCCGGAGAAAAACCCCGAGGTATGCGAACTGAGGATAGCGGTCGTCAAGCTCCCCAGGATTTCAAACTTCACGGACTTCGACCCGTTGAGGCTCGAGCCCGGTGTCTCGGTGGATTTTACGGCGGAACCCGGAGGGCTGGAAGGGGCCGATATGGCCATAATACCCGGGAGCAAGAACACCATCGCGGACCTTGACTGGCTTAAAAAAAGGGGTTTTACAGAGGCCCTCGAAGGTCTCGTAAAAACCGGCCGTATGGTCGCCGGCATCTGCGGGGGCTTCCAGATGATGGGGGGGGTTATAAAGGACCCACATGGGGTAGAATCCGGCATGAAGGAGACAAAGGGCCTTGGGCTCTTAGAAGCAACAACCGTTCTCGAGGAAGATAAGAAGACCTTCCAGGTCACCGCCGAGCTAAAAGGCATGGTTGGAGTAAGTGTAAGGGGATATGAGATACACATGGGCAATACCGGGACATGCCAAAGGCCTTTTGCGATCGTAAGTGAGAGGAACACCGAGCCCGTTTGCGTGGAGGACGGCTACGTCTCCGAGGACGGTAAGTTATGGGGCACTTACATACACGGCGTCTTCGATAACGACCTTTTCAGGCAGAAGCTTTTGAACGGGCTCAGAAGAGAAAAGGGGCTACCCGCAAGGGTGTCTGCCCGGGGCTACGCCTCTTCAAAGGAAAAGGCGATTTCCAGGCTCGCGGAGGTTGTTAGCTCGGCCCTCGACATGGATAAAGTTTACGATATCATAGGGCTTTAAAAGGTTATTGCCCTTTTTATTACGCCCAAGACCCTCCCGGGCGGGTGGGTGCTTGACAGAAGAGAAAGGTTAAAGGTTTCGGCCGTGGAAGAGGTATTTTATTATCTGCCCCTTGTAATAGTTTCGGCCTATTTGCTTGATCTCGTGGTGGGCGATCCCGAGTTCCTTCCCCATCCTGTAAGATGGATTGGAAGGCTTATAAATTTCCTGGAGGGTAAATTAAGAAGGCTTGTAAGGGCCGAGCGGCTCGCAGGTGGGGTTCTTACTTTGGTCGTTTTGACTTCAGTCTTAGGCCTGACGTGGGGGATACTTGAGCTGGCCTCCGCCCTTTCCACGGCGCTTTTTTTATTGGTTTCACTTTACCTGGGGTGGTCTGTTCTATCAGTCAAGTCCCTTAAAAAGGAGGCCCTGGGGGTCATCGAGCCCCTTAGGAAGGACGAACTGAAAACAGCCAGGCACCGGCTTTCCCGGATCGTGGGCAGGGATACCGGGGAGCTCACTCGCCGGGATGTCATGAAGGCCGTGGTGGAGACTGTCTCTGAGAACACATCCGACGGTATAGTGGCCCCGCTCTTTTACCTCGCCCTCGGCGGGCCCGTCCTTGCCGTCACTTACAAGGCCGTAAACACCCTCGACTCCATGGTGGGGTACAGGAACAGAAGATATTTTAACCTGGGCTGGTTCTCGGCACGGCTCGACGACTGGGCCAACTATATACCGGCCCGCGTAACTGCCGCATTGATGATCGTCTCCTCGTACTTTCTCGGTCTCGACTCCAGGGGCTCTTTAAGTGTATTGAAAAACTACGGCAGGTCGCACCCGAGTCCCAACGCGGGCCTGCCGCAGGCCGCCGTTGCCGGCGCCCTCGGTATAAGGCTCGGGGGGCCTGCGAGCTACTTCGGCATTGTCCATGAAAAACCCTACATCGGGCAGGGTACCGCGGAGATAGAGGAACGTATGGTGGAGGCAACCCTTGAGGTCATGCGCCTTACGGCCATTTTTATGCTCCTTTTAACGCTCCTTTTCCACATGGCCCTGCAACGGATGATCTTTTAGCTGAGCATGGACCAAGATTGAGAGAACCCCTCCGGAAAAGTATTCCCGCCTGAACCATAACACCCTGAAACATCATCCAGAAAAAATTTTAAAGAAAAGTCTATGGGCCAAGTGTCAGAAGACCCTTGTATAGGTGAAGAACGGATGAAGGAAAAAGCACCAACCCCTATAGTTAAAAAGTCAAAGACCGCGGGCATCCGGTACGTCCTCTGGATATCCATCGTCTTATCGTTGGTCCTTGCGGGTGCGGTCGTCGCTTCCATGAGCTTTGTCTTCACCGGAAGCGTCGTTCCTAAGTACATGGCCGCCGGGGCCGTTACAGCCCTTTTGGTATCATCTGCGGTAGCCTTCATCGTTATCTTCCTTGCAAGGCGGATAAATGAGGACCGCTACCATTCCATGCTCGAAGACTTGCCCGAACTCATTTGCCGCTGGACGCCTGACGGAACGATAACATACGTGAACGAAAGCTGCTCAAGGTACCTCGGCAAGACGAAAAAAGAGCTTGTCGGTCAAAGCATCGTGCAATTTATCCCTGAAAAAGAGCGTAAAAGGATGGAAAAACATCTCTATGCCCTTTTAAAGGAAAACCCCGTGGTTACCGTTGAACACAGGGTTACGCTGCCGGGAAGAGATACGAGGTGGCACCGCAGTACCGTAAGCGCAGCCTTCAACGAACAAGGGGATTTGAAAGTATTCCAATCCGTCGGGCTGGATATTACCGAGCGCAAGCTTGCCGAACAGAACGTTAAGAAGTCGGAGGAAAGGTACAGAAATCTCATAAACGAAATACACGACGGTTTCGCTGTCAGCGACCACAGGGGGAAGATCACCTTAGCCAACAAGGCCCTTGCCGGGATCCTCGGTTTTGAAACCCCGGAGGAGTTACTGGGAAAGAACTTGACGGACTTCTTCCACCCCACGACAAGAACGAAAGAGCTCGCGGAGTTCAAAAAGGCCTTTGAGACGGGAAGGTTCCCCGAGGTCGTTGTGAGCAAGGTTATAAGAAAAGACGGAGACACCGCTTTTGTTGAGGTCAGGCCAGTGCCTGTTATTGAGCAAGGCTCACTGGTGGGCTCAATGGGGGTTATAAGGGACGTGACCGAGCGAATCACGATGGAAGATGAAATAAAGCATAGACTTGACGAAGTCGAAAGGCTTAACAAGCTCATGGTGGGCAGGGAACTGAAGATGGAGGGTTTCAGAAAGGAGATTGTGAGACTGAGGGAGAAATCCCGGAAAGAGTAGAAAAATCCGGAGCGCGCCGAGTAAAAAATTTTTATAGAAAAAACGGCGCATCTGGTGTATAAGGGATGGAACGCCTGTTCCCCTTTAAGATCGTTTTCCCGGAGTGATCAATGTTGAGCCTTATAAATTTCATCCACCTTTCATCCCTTGTGGTCTGGATAGGGATGATAGTTTTTTTCAGCTTCTTTGCCGCTCCCGCCATATTCAAGGTCCTTCCCAGGGAGACCGCCGGCGAGGTCGTAGGCGAGATATTCCCGAAGTACTGGCTCGTCGGCTACGTCTCTAGTGTTGCCGCCCTTTCAACGCTCATAACCTTATCCTTTGTTCACAAGACCTTCCCGTTTGCGCGCCTTTTTATCCTCGCCTTTATGACGGTTACCACCTTCTACAGCGGGCTTGTTGTCGGCAAGGAGGCCGTGGGTATCAAGATGAAGATGAGGGCCACGGAGGACCCGGCGGAAAAGGAGTCCTTGAGGGCCGAGTTCAAAAAGGTGCATTCGAGGAGCTCGCTACTTAACATGACTGTACTCGCCCTCGGAGCGGTCTTGGTATTCCTCACGGCGCGGGGCCTTAGGTTATAACTTTAAATATGGAGGATGTATTATGGACAAGATCTACAAGAAGATAGAACTCGTTGGGATTTCACCTGAGAGCTACGAGGAAGCGATTAAGAACGCAATCGAAAAGGCCTCAAAGTCACTCCACGGCATGGCGTGGTTCGAGGTCTCCGAGCTCCATGGAAGGGTAGTCGAAGGCAAGGTGGCTGAGTTCCAGGCCATTTTAAAGGTGGCCTTCAAGCTCGACTGATACTTAAGCCGTCAGAGTCCTTAAGAGACTGGTTTTACCGGGAGTAGTGTCTTTGCCCCATGGGAAAAAGTTAATCGGATGGTGCGCATGAACGAGAGAAAACTGGACTTCCTTTTCAAACCCCGCTCGATAGCCGTAGTGGGGGCCTCGGATGTACCCGGCAAGCTTTCGACCATCATAATGGACAGCCTTGTTGATTCGGGCTTCAAGGGCAGCATTTACCCTGTTAACCCGAAGCACCAGACCGTAAGGTCGCTAAAGTGTTATCCATCCATCGAGGAGATAGAAGACGGGGTCGACCTGGCAGTCTTTGCCGTACCGGCCCCGCTTACACCGGGGCTCCTTAAACGGGCAAATGGGAAGCTCAAGGGAGCGATAATCGTGAGCGGCGGGTTCGGGGAGATGGACGAGGCAGGCCGTGGACTCGAGGGTGAGCTGAAGGAGATCGTAAAAAACGGCGGGCCCAGGATAATCGGGCCCAATTGTATGGGCATATATGACTCCATAAGCAAGGTGGACACCTTCTTTTTATCGAGAGAGAGGATAAAGAGGCCGAAAAGGGGGTCCATTTCCATACTAACGCAGAGCGGCTCTTTCGCATCCACGGCGATGGACGAGCTGGCTGCGGAGGGCATCGGGGTTGCAAGGCTTATAAGTTACGGCAACAGGGTGGACGTGAACGAATCGGACTGCCTCGATTTTCTCGCCGGAGACAGGGCCACAAAGGCGGTATTACTATACATAGAGGCCATAGACGAGGGCAGGAGGTTCATCGAGAGCGCTTCAAGGTGTGCCGCAAAAAAGACCGTAATGGCCGTAAAGGTGGGGCGCCATGCAGAAGGGGCCTTGGCGGCGATGTCCCATACCGGGGCCATTTCAGGGAGGTACGAAATCTACAAAGCGGCATTTAAAAAGGCAGGTGTAATAGAGCTTGAGGGCTATGAGGAGTTTATCGACGGTTGCAGGGCGTTTACCATGCAGGAAATGGCAAAAGGCCCCCGGGTTCTTATAATAACGGACGGAGGAGGCATAGGGGTGGCCATAGCCGATGCATGCATGGATTCAGACCTCTGTGTCGAGAGCCTCACGGAAGAAAAAAAACAGGCCCTCAAGGCCATCTTCCCTCCTTATTATACAATCGGAAACCCGATGGACCTTACCGGGAGCGTTAACGACGAGCTCTTCGCAGAGGCCCTGGAAAAATCGATGGAGGGCTCGGAGTTCGATATGGCCATAGTAGCCGCCCTCTGGGGGCCTCCTAACCTGACCGACAGGCTCCCGGGGCTCCTGGCCGAAAAGGCCGAACGGATCGGAAAGCCCGTTCTTATCTGCACGCCCGGGGGAAAATATACGAGGCGGAAAAAGAAGCTCTTTGAAAAAAGGAAACTTCCGGTATTTTCGAGTCCGGAAAGTGCGGCCCGGGCGGCCTCGGTACTTGCGGGAAAGAAGGGGGTCAAGAGATAAAATGTGCTTGGATGTTGATAAAAAGAGTATCGATAAATTTGTCGGTGAGGCGAAGGGGCAGGGCTTCAGGACCCTCATCGAGCCCGAGGTGAAGATTATTCTCAAGGCCTCGGAAATACCGGTGCCAAAATTTAAAGTCGTAAAGGACATGGCTGAAGCTGTAGAGGAAGCGGAACATATCGGCTACCCCGTTGTCCTCAAGGTAATCTCCCATGATATATTACACAAAAGCGAAGCCGGCGGGGTCATAACCAACCTGAAGGACATGAAGGATATCGAAAGCGCATGGTCCGAGATGCTCTTCAATGTGGCCGATAACGTACCCACCGCGAGTATCGAGGGTTTCCTCGTAGAAGAGATGGCCCCCCCGGGGATCGAGGTCATCGTGGGCGGGCTCCGGGACGAGCAGTTCGGCCCGGCGGTAATGTTCGGTATCGGCGGGGTTGCCGTTGAGCTTCTGAAGGATACGAGCTTCAGGCTCGCCCCCGTGGAAAAAAAAGAGGCCCTCGAGATGATGACCGAGGTGAAGGGTTACAGGCTACTTACCGGCCTCAGGGGAGCTGAGCCCAGGGACATCGATGCCGTAAGCGATGTGATCGTGAAGCTATCGAGGATACTCGACAGCGCAGATGGTGTTAAGGAGCTGGAGATAAACCCCCTCGTGGTCTATGAAAAGGGTGTGGTGGCAGTTGACGCAAGGGCGATACTCGCGTAGTTTTGTAAAACGCCGATTGAGAATTCATGGGGCAGGAAAGCGAAGGGGGTTCTAAAGGGGGTTCTAAGTGAAGGACACACACGGCGGGGATATCTGGCAGGCTTCGACCCTCACGGGTATACCACCCGGCGATATAATAGACTTCAGCGCAAACATAAACCCCCTCGGCCCTTCACCCATGGCCACCGAGGCGCTGAAAGAGGCCCTCGGGATGGTCGGGGCCTATCCGGAGCCCGGGGCAGGCGCCCTCAAGGAGGCCCTTTCAGACTACCACCACATACACCCGGACCGGATACTTCCCGCAAACGGCTCCACCGAGCTTATATACCTCATACCAAGGGTCCTCGCCCCGAAGACAGCGCTGGTCGTTGAGCCCGCATTCAGCGAGTACGTAAACTCGCTCGTGCCCCTGGGGTGCAGGGTCGATGAGTTTTTAACCGGAGAAGAGGACTCATTTGCGCTCGATACGGAAAGGCTCGCTACGAAGCTTAAAAACGGCTATGACGTTTTTTACCTGGCCAACCCCTCGAACCCCGCAGGCTCGCTCGTCGATAAAGAGCCCCTCTTACATCTCGCTCGAAAATGCCGTGAGCACGGGACGGTCCTTGTAGTGGACGAGGCATTTGCGGATTTTACGGAAGGGCAGTCGATAAAAAAGGAGGCAGCAGAACTAGGCAGTATAGTTGTGTTGAGGTCCATGACCAAGTTCTTCTCCCTGGCCGGCTTGAGGCTCGGCTACATGGTGGCAAGTGAGGGACTGATAAAGAGGTTTACAGAGCACATCCAGCCATGGGCTGTAAACACACTCGCAATGGTCGCAGGCGAAGCAACACTCAGGGACATGGCTTACATGGAGAGGACACTTCGCTGGTTCGGGGAGGAAAAAAAACGCACCGCGGCCGAACTCGCCGCAATCCCCGCCCTTAAGCTCTTCCCGTCGAAAGCGAATTTTTTCCTCCTCAAGCTCCTTACGGACGCTTTTACAGGTGCGTTGCTTAAAAAAGTCCTTCTTGAAAGAGGGATACTCATAAGGGAGCTGAGCTCAGTAAGGGGGCTCGGTAAAAGGTTCTTCCGGGTGGCGCTACTTAAAAGGAGGGATAACGAGACCTTAGTCGAGACCCTCAGGTCTTTGCTTCTGGGCATGAAAAGCCTTGACAGAGCCGACATTTCATGTTAATAAGATATTGAAGTATTAGGCGTTTTTATTCAGATGAGGTTTTTACCCGCTGGCAAGGTAGCTTAATACGGAAAAAAAATTTAATATAAGAACCACCGATAGTGGCAACCCACTCCGGAAGGATGGGACGCAAAGCCATTGACCCGACCCGGATTAGATGCGGAGGGTTTGATTGGATGCCGAAGTGGTAAGAATAAGACAACCCATCATAGGCTTTGCGGATGATGGGTTTTTTTCTGGGGCGCTACAGTCATTATGAGAGAAGCGCCTTGACAAAATAGATACCACGTGATATAAATCCGCTGTTTCAAGAAAAACAGCTTGTTATCACGCCGGGTGATGAAGCCCTAAGGCACATGTTTAGCCTTGGGGCTTTTTTATTTCAAGGATGTTTATAAAATAAACGGACTCCTGCGATTATGCGAAGGTAGCTGACGGCCCACATATAGAGGTGGTAAAATGAAAATCACCGCGGTCGTAGCGTTGCTTTCATTCGTTCCTCGAACACTTTCTAACCGCCCCTTTCCAGGGGGCCGAGGTAGAGGACTGCGCCCCGTGCATGGTAAAAAGCAGAGTTTTATATGGGGCTTGGTTCTTTTATTGTTCTTTTTCTTCCATTCATATGCATATGCCCAGGACTTCATCGTGGTCGTAAACAAGGACGGCCCCCTGAACGATGCCAACATGGATGTAATAAAGAAGATATATCTCGGGGAGAAGAAGTTCGTGGACTCAACAAAGATCATGCCCATACATTTAAAAGAGGGCCCTGCCAAGGACGCCTTCCTCAAAACCGTTGTCGGTATGAGCTCAAAGGAATACAAGCATTACAGTCTACAGAAGCTCTTCCAGGAAGGGTTGCAATTCCACTCGATAGCAATCCCCGTGGAAATCGTTGAGTTTGTGAGTAAAGAGAAAGGGGCGGTGGCCTATCTGCCGGCCTTCTGGACCACGGCCATTCAATCCGGGATCGGAAGAGGCACGGAGGAGATTAAGATTATTGGTCCCTGAGGGCCGCGACACGGGCGAAGGGCTTTGGCCCGCGCGTTAGAGGAAGTTTGACGAACCCCCTCTCGATGGGCTTTCCCCTGCATTCTCTTCCATAAGCCTCCTTGACACCTTGCTTTTTCCGTGGTAGAAGTAGTAGAAGTAATAGAACTATTTGAAGATTTTTTAGGTAAGAAGATAAAATGCTGTATGGGTATGCTCCTTTATGCAGCATAAGGTGAAGGTGCCTCAAGGCTGCGTTCTGCTCCTGGGGCATTTTTTTGTTTATAAATATTCGGATTCAGGTATTTTTCTGCAGGCTGCAAACCGTATTTAGAAAGAGGTGAATGACATGAAAATCGCAAGGGTAGTTTTTTTGGTCTTCTTTTTCTTCCTCTTCACGGTGGTCCCGGACTCAGGGGCGGACGAGCTCTCGGACCTTAAAAAGGCGGTCGAGGAGCAGGAAAGAGAGCTTCAAGAGTTAAGGAAGAAGGTCGAAGAGCTGGAGAAGAAACGCCTTGAGGAAGAAGATGCTGAGAAGAAGATGGATGTAAGGGAACATGAAGAGCTCAAAAAAAAGGTCGAAGAGCTCGAGGAGAGAAGACGGCTCGAGGGGGAGGCGGCCAAGGAGATGAAGGAATTACTTCCCAAGTTCGGCGTGAACCTGGGCCTTTTCGGGGACATAAATTATTCTTCTGAAAGCAGGGAGAAGAGAGTTGACACCTTTTCCCTGGGCAATGCAGCACTTTACTCTACCGCTGGCTACGGTGAGCGTTTGAACTTCCTCGCTGAGTTATTAATTGAGTTCGAGGAAGATAACGACGTGGAAGTCGACATGGAGAGGCTCTGGGCGGGCTACACAATAAACGATTTACTGATCATTCGCGCGGGCAAGTTCCACACGCCAGTAGGCTACTGGAACAAGACCTTCCATCACGGAAAACACCTCTTTCACACGGTGGAAAGGCCGTTTTTTATTAAATTCGAAGACGATGAAGGCATAGTTCCGGTACATTTAATAGGGCTTGAGTTCTCAGGGAGCGCCGACATCGGGCCGGCGAAGGCCAAATACTGGCTCATGGTGGGAAATGAACCTGTAATAGAGAACGGCAAGCTTAAGCCGAGCAATACAACCGACGACGACTCCTCCAAGGCGCTTGCTTTCAGGGTCGCGTTGAGCCCGAAGAGGCTGCCGGGTCTGTCCGTGGGCCTCTTTTTTACGCATTTCCCCGTGGAGACCACCCTCAAGCCCGGGCTCGACGAAAACATCTACGGGCTGGACGTGCACTATGAGAGGGCCGGGCTGGAGTTCTTAGGCGAGTACTACTTCTTCGACAACAGCGTGGCCTCTGCAAACGCGTTCTACGCCCAGCTGTCTAAAGACTTAGGTCGATTTACACCGTATACGAGGTTCGAATGGCTCGACGTGGATAGTGACGACCCCTACATGAGCGACCTTAACGGCGCTTTCGACAGGTCGCAGTTCATAGGCGGTTTGAGGTTCGATATAGATCTCCTGCACTCGAGCCTCAAGGCCCAGTACCGTCACGACGACGATAGAGGCCCTGCAGACGATGACTTCGACATCTTCGAGGCCCAGTGGACATTTCATTTTTAAACTGGAGAATCTGATGAGGCTTTTTCTTATTTTATTCTTCCTTTTTCTCCAGCCCTATGCATATGGAGCGGAAAAAGAAGGCCTAATCGTGATAGTAAACGAGAAAGGGCCTCTGACAGAGGCCAGCATGGAAGAAGTACGGGATGTCTATCTCGGTGAGAAGAGGTTTGTCGAAGGTACGAGGCTCCTGCCCGTTAACTTTACCGAGGGACCGCTAAAAGACCTTTTCCTTAAGAAGATCGTGGGTATGAGCTCGAAGGAATATAAGCACCACTGGATTAGGAAGGTCTTCCAGGAGGGGCTCACCATCCCCACCACAATGGGGAGCCCCATTGCTATCATAGAGTTTGTTGTTAAGGAGAAAGGTGCGGTGGCCTATCTACCGGCTTCATGGGCAGAGGCCATCCTGTCCGGGATCGCAGATGTCACAGATAAGATTAAGATTATAGGGCCATGAAATTAAAGACAGGTATAAAAAGGAAGATTCTGGGCTCTTTCTTGGGCACCTTTATTGTATGGACGGTCATCATCTCCACGTTCATATTCTGGTCGTACTTTGTCATAGGGGGTCTCATCGGTACGGTGGGTGTGATGGACACCATCTCCCAGCAGGCGGAGGTAACGGGCGAGCTGAGGTTACAGCTTCAAAAGCTTCTTAAGACCTCCGGCGATTACCTTATAACAGGGGACATAGAAAAGAGGGACGAATTCGACACCATAGTCACGAGGATATCTATCCTTTTAAGCGCGCTTGAGGAGCTAACGAAAGAAGTGGAACAGGTCGTCGAAGAGCGGCGATACCCGCTTCAAAAAATCAGGGACGGGTCCATGAAATTAAGCTCCATGACAGTTGAGCTGATGTATCTCGACGACCCGGTGGGCAACATTGAGGCTGCAAGGCTCATGGAGGAGGCCACGGCCTTCGGTGAAAGGGTTATAGTCGATGCCGAGGAGTTCCACAGCATAGCCGAAGTGGATAGAATTTTGATGATCGAGGAAACATCTCTTAGCATCTCCCGGACAAAGACCTTTCTTTACATACTCCCCCCGCTGGGGCTCTTTGCATTCATCATGCTCTATCTTTACCTGCGGTATTACATAACAAATCCCCTTACCGAGTTTTACAAGGGTGCGGACAGGGTAGCAAAGGGGGACTTCGACCACTCCGTGGATGTAAAGACCGGGGACGAACTGGAGGGCCTGGCAGACGGGTTCAACAGGATGGCCTCGGCACTTAAGGAAAGGGAGGCGAAGCTTCTGAGTCTTCTCAAGGTGGCGGACAAGATTAACGAAGAGCTTATAGCCGCAAGCCAGCACAAGTCCTCCTTCCTCGCGAACATAAGCCATGAGCTCAAGACCCCCTTAACCCATATATTGGGTTTTTCGGAACTCTTGAAGATGGAGGCGGGGGGCAAGCTCCCGGATACATACCGCAGGTACGCGGACTACATCTATAAGAGCGGAAAAGACCTTTTGGAACTTATAAACTCAATGCTCGAGGTAACGCGCGCCTCCGGTGTTGCCGAACCCGAGTTGAAGAAGTTCCCTGTGAACAAGGCCATCGACGAAGTGGTGAAAAAGATAGGTTCCGATGCCGACAAGAAAAAGCTGGACTTTAAGGTGGAGGTCGACAAAGAACTGGGTCTTTTAAAGGCCGATAGAAATATGTTCAGCCAGATCCTCACGAGCCTGCTTTCCAACGCCATCAAGTTCACGCCCAAAGGAGGCTCCGTAAGGCTCGTGGTGTCGCAGACGGTTGAAGTCGAGGAGAGGGTCCTGAAGATGGTCGTCGAGGACACGGGCATAGGGATAAGACCGGAGGACAAGGAGACCGTCTTCGAATCCTTCGAGGTCGGGGACCTGACCCCTACCAGGGAGTTCGGTGGACTCGGCATAGGGCTCGCCCTTACAAAGAGGTTCGTGGAGTTCCACGGCGGAAAGATAACCATCGAGAGCGAGTTGGGCAAGGGCTCCACCTTCGTTGTGCTCTTGCCCATAGGTAGAGTAGAGCCCGTAGGCCATGAGGAGGCTGAGAGTGAAAAATGAAATTACAGTCAGGGTATAGGGGTATTTTCGCCCTGACCG
This sequence comes from Deltaproteobacteria bacterium, assembly GCA_030594025.1. Taxonomy (GTDB): domain Bacteria; phylum Desulfobacterota; class GWC2-55-46; order GWC2-55-46; family JAUVFY01; genus JAUVFY01. Next base: position 29,017 of record JAUVFY010000001.1, read on the forward strand.
TTTTAGTCTTCTTTTCCGGAGCCGCACTTTCTTACGGAATCCCCTTCAAAAAAAGACAAACGACCTTTTATGTCACCACCCTGGCCGGCACGGGTGTGAAGGGCCATGAAAACGGAAGCCCCGACAGGGCGAGCTTCAACTGGCCTACAGGGGTGGCCGTTGCCCGCGACGGTACCGTATACGTGGCCGATTTTTCAAACAACGCCATAAGGAAGATCGACCCCGGCGGCAATGTTACGACTTTTGCAGGCTCCGGAAGGCAGGGACACAAGGACGGGAAGGGTATAGATGCGCTATTCCACGGTCCCGATAACATGGCCATAGACCCGGAGGGCAACTTATTCGTCGCCGATGCGGACAACTTTAGGATTAGAAAGGTCACCCCCGACGGGACCGTTACCACGGTAGCCGGAAACGGTTCATTGGGTTACAGGGACGGATTGGCTCACGTTGCCATGTTCGGCTACCCCACGGGCATAGCCGTGGACATTGAAGGAAACCTCTATGTGGCAGACAGGCGGACCCATACGGTAAGAAAGATAACCACCGAGGGCATGGTCATGACTATCGCTGGAAACGGCCTGGCAGGCTACGCCGACGGAAAGGGCAAGGCCTCCCACCTGAGGGAGCCCATAAGCGTTTCCGTAAAGAGTGACGGTACGGTCTATGTCGCCGATTCGGGTAACAACGTCATAAGGGAGATAGCCCCGGACGGTACCATAACGACACTTGCCGGGTCAAAACGTCCGGGTTACAAAGACGGTACCGGAAGGGATGCGCGGTTTAACTGGCCCACCGGCATAGCCGTAGACCCCTCCGGTAACATCTATGTCTGCGATTCGAATAACAACAAGATAAGGCGCATAACGCCGCTCGGTGTCGTGAGCACAATAGCCGGCGGGACGCTGCCCGGCTCAGCCAACGGCCCCGGCTGGCGCGCGAGCTTCAAATTCCCCACGGGCATATGGCTCGACGGGAAAGGAAACATCTATGTCGCGGACTCGGGCAACAACATGATAAGAAAGATAACACGGCAAAGCTCGCTGGAGGCCCACTTAAGGGATTAACTGCAAGCCATGGACAAAGCTCAGTTTTCCCTCAACCCGGAACAGCTCCAGGCGGTGGAATACACCGAAGGCCCGCTCCTTGTCGTGGCCGGTGCGGGCACGGGGAAGACCGCCGTGGTTACCCGCAGGATCGCACGCCTTATCGAACGGGGTGTGGCCCCCGAGCGGATACTGGCCCTTACCTTTACCGAGAAGGCCGCCTCTGAGATGGAAGAGAGGGTGGACAGGCTCGTTCCCTACGGGTACTCGAACGCCTGGATATCAACCTTCCATTCCTTCGGGGACAGGGTCTTGAGGGATAACGCGCTCAAGCTCGGCCTGGTCCCGGACTTCAAGGTCCTGACCGAGGCCGAATGCGTCATATTCTTAAAGGAACACCTTTTTGAGCTTCCCCTAAAGTACTTCAGGCCGGCCGGAGACCCCACCCGCTACCTCTCTGCCCTTGTAAAGTTCATAGCAAGGCTCAAGGACGAGGACGTCTCCCCGGGGGATTTTTTAAATTTTTGCGAGAGTCTAAAAAATACGGAAGGTGTGACCCCGGACTATATCCAGGAGCAGACAGAGCTCGCCCGGACATATGCCGCGTACCACGAACTCAAGCTCAGGCACGGGTACCTGGACTTCGGAGACCAGTGCTCACTGACGCTGAAACTCTTCCGCACAAAGCCCGCCATATTAAACCGCTACCAGGAAAAGTTCCTCTACATACTCGCCGACGAGTTCCAGGACACAAACTACTCCCAGTTCGAGCTCCTTAAGCTTCTGGCCGGCGAGAGAAAAAACATAACCGTCGTTGCCGACGACGACCAGAGTATTTACAAGTTCCGCGGCGCGGCGATAAGTAACGTCCTTGGCTTCATGGACGTCTACCCTGAGGCCAAACGTATAACGCTCACTAGGAACTACAGGTCCGTTCAGCCCATACTCGACAGCGCCTACAGGTTGATTGCCCACAACAACCCCGACAGGCTCGAGGTCAAAAACGGGATAGATAAAAGGCTCGCCTCGGTGAGGAAGGCAGGCGACGGTGGTGGCGTAAGGCACTTACACTTCGACACCCTCACGAAGGAGGCGGAGTTCGTGGCCAGGACCATAAAAGAGAGGGTCGAGGGCGGGGTACCGTTGAGGGACTTTGCCGTACTGGTAAGGGCAAATAACGACGCGGTGCCTTTCTTGAGGGCCCTTTGTGAGAAGGCCATAGCACACCGTTTTTCCGGCTCGAGCGGCCTGTACTCGACCGACGAGATAAGACTCCTCATAAGTTTCCTGAAGGTCATAACCGACCATACGGACAACTTGAGCCTGTTTCACCTCGCAAGCTCCCCCGTTTACGGCCTCACGGCAAAAGACATAGTGCCCTTGAATAACATCTCAAAGAGGACCCATACCTCGCTTCATAAAATTATGAGGGATGCGGCAGCGGGAAAAGACGTCAGGGCCGAACTTTCTCAAGAGGGTCTTGAAAGGATAAAGAGGCTCACAGAAGACATAGACCGCTTGAGCGAGATGGCGCTAAAAGAGGCCACCGGAAGGGTCCTCTATTCCTTCCTGACCGAGACCGGCTATATCTCAAGGCTCTCAGAGGCCGGCTCCGAAGAGAGTGTGGATAGGATCCGAAACATCGCGAGGTTCTTTGAAATCACAACCCACATCGAGAACACCCTTTCCATAAGGAAGGTCTACGCCCTCGTCGAGCACCTCACACTTCTCATGGAGGCAGGTGACGACCCGGCGACCGTAGAGACAGACCC
>JAUVFY010000204.1 GCA_030594025.1 Deltaproteobacteria bacterium
GAGCCAGTGCATAGTGGTCGCCATAGACGCCAAGAGAAGGCCCAATGGAGCGGGCTGGGAGGTCTACACCCACGGCGGAAGGAAGCCCACGGGTATCGATGCCGTGGGGTGGGCCCTGAAGGTCGAGGAGCTCGACGCCGGGGAGATACTTCTTACGAGCATGGATAAGGACGGCACAAAGGACGGCTATGACCTCGAGCTTACGAGGGCCGTATCCGAAGCCGTAAAAATCCCTGTAATCGCCTCTGGCGGGGCGGGCACGCTCGAGCACCTCTACGAGGCTTTTACCGGGGGGCTCGCCGATGCCGCCCTTGCGGCATCCATATTCCACTTCGGGGAATTTACCATCCCGCAGGCAAAGAGCTTCTTAAAGCAAAGGGGCGTGGCCATAAGGGAATAACGGGAATGAGGGGAATAAAGGGAATAAAGGAGCCCGAATGGACCGGGTGGAGAAAAAAGAGACCTTTCTAAGATTCATAATAATCCAGAAGTTGATCCTGGGACCGCTGGAGATAGCCCTCTCGCTTGGGATCCTGAGCCTCCTCGATAACGACATGGAGGCCTTTGCCTTCGGGCTCGCAGGGTTTTTCAACCTCGACATCGACAACTTCTACGTAAGCGCTGCGATAGAGAAAGTGGGAATGATGGAAGACTCCACCATCCTGGGCATCTCCATCGGGATGTTCCTCCTGGGCTCACTTGTGCTTGTGGAAGGATGGGGCCTGCATCTCAGGCGCCGCTGGGCCGAGTGGCTCACGGTCATAGCCACGGCCCTTTTCATACCATTTGAAGTCTACGAGATAATACTCAAGGTAACGCCCGTAAAGGTCGGGGCCCTGGTTCTCAACTGTGCGATAGTCTGGTACCTTGCAAAGCACAGGGAGCTTTTCACAAGCAGACGCCAGAGGGAGAGTTCCTGACGAACACCGCCTTTAGAAAACCCCCGCCCCCCTCCGTTTAATACCCCATGAATACCCCCGTCTGTGGCACCCTTGACATTCCGAAAATGTCGGCTATTAATCATACTATATCTGCGCAGGAATCATTCCAAAAGCCTTGAAGGAGGAAAACAAGATGGCACACGAACCGAAAAAATTCGAGCTAAAGGGTCTCGAGGGCATCTCCGAGAACCAGATCTCCCAGCACAGAGACGTACTTTACGTCGGCTACGTGAACAAATTGAACGAGATAGAGGAGCGCCTCAAGACTGTCGACATGTCGAAGGCCAACCAGATATTCAGCGAATTGAGGGCCCTCAAAACAGACGAGAGCTTCGCCCTCAACGGGGTGCTCCTCCATGAACTCTACTTTGAAAACCTCGGGGGTAAAGGCGGCAAACCCTCGGGCGAGCTCTCCGAGCTCATCGCGAGGGACTTCGGCTCCTTCGATAAATGGGTGGAAGAGTTCAAGGCCTGCGGGATGGCCGCAAGGGGCTGGGTAAAGCTCGGCCTATGCCTCTACGACGGAAAGCTCCACAACTACTGCATGGACTCGCACAACTTCAACGTGCCCGGGGGCACGGCGCCGATACTCATAATGGACGTCTACGAGCACGCATACATGATAGATTACGGTGTAAAGAGGCCGCCTTACATCGAGGCGTTCATGAAGAACATAGACTGGTCTGTCTCAGAAAAGCGCCTCGGAAAACTCCCCGAAGAGTGCCGGGCCGCGGCGAGCTGAACCCGGACGTGTTAGAATAATAAAAAAAAAGGGGGGGGCTGAAAGCCCCCCCTTTTCAACCTTTCCCTTCTCCTCCCCCTCAGGCGCTCTCTATAAATATCCTGCCCGGGTCCTCGAGGTATTTTATGACCTTGCCGACGAAGCTCGACGCCTCGTACCCGTCGGCCACCCTGTGGTCAAAGGTGAAAGAGATGGGGAGAATCTTGCGGATGACCACCTGGCCGTCCTTTACGCGCGGCCTGTCGTCTATCCTGCCGGTGCCGAATATCGCTATGTCGGGATAGTTTATTATCGGGGTAGAATAGATGCCCCCGAAGGTGCCGTAGTTCGTAAATGTTATGGAGCTGCCCTTTAATTCATCGAGCTTTATCTTCCTCTCTCTCGCCTTCTCCCCGAGCTTTTGTATTTCTTCGGCGAGTTCCATGATGGTCTTCTTATCGACCTGCTTAACCACAGGGACCATGAGCCCGTCCGGTGTCTCCACGGCCACACCGAAGTTATAGTATTTTTTTACTATTATCTCCCCTGTTTCCTCGTCCACGCTCCCGTTTAGCATCGGGAACTCGGGGATGGCGTGCTGCACGGCCTTCATAAAGAACGGTAAAAAGGTAAGGTGTATGCCCTTTTCCTGGGCCACTTCCTTTTCCCTATTCCTCAGGTCCCAGAGCCTCGTGACGTCGGCCTCGTTCATGCCGGTTACCGAGGCCGTGGTCCTATGCGAGGCGATGAGGTTCTTTGCGATGGCCTTTCTAACGCCTCTTATGGCGATCTTCTCTACCGGGCCCCACTTATCCTTTGCCTCTTTCTTTATCTCCTCGGAAGTGCCCCGGACGTCGTCCTCTGTTATGCGTCCGCCCGGGCCCGTGCCGGTAACCTTTTTAAGGTCCACTCCGAGCTTCTTTGCGAGGCTCCTTACCATC
>JAUVFY010000057.1 GCA_030594025.1 Deltaproteobacteria bacterium
GCCGTTGTGGCAAGGATAAACCAGGCAAAAAACGAAAACATCGGTCCCGAAGAGTACCTCGCCCGCAGCGGGGATTTTCTCTCCGAGAGGGTCGCATCGGTCTACTCAGTTTACCAGAAAAAATTGAAGGAGATGTGCGCCCTTGACTTCGGGGACCTCATATGCGAACCCCTGCGGCTTTTTACCACCCGCCCCGAGGTGCTCGAGGCCTACAGGGACCGGTTCCTCCATGTACTCGTAGACGAGTACCAGGACACGAACGGCTCCCAGTACCTCTTCATGAACCTCCTTGCCTCTCACCACCGTAACATATGCGCCGTGGGCGACCCGGACCAGTCCATATACGCCTGGAGAGGCGCGGACATAAGGAACATTCTGGACTTCGAGCGGGACTGGCCCGATGCCACCCTCGTAAGGCTCGAGCAGAACTACCGCTCTACGAAATTCATCCTGTCGGCCGCGAACTCCATAATAGACAGGAACAGAAAACGAATCGAGAAGAACCTCTGGACGGACAATGCCGAGGGCCGGCTCGTAAGGTTCGAGGAGGCCCGGGACGAACACCACGAGACCGGGCTGGTAGCGGAAAGGATCAAAAAAACACTCGAGGAAAACACCTCTCTGAGCTACCGGGACTTCGCCGTCTTCTACCGCACGAACGCCCAGTCCAGGGTCTTTGAAGAGCGGTTTTTAAAGGAAGGCATCCCTTACACCATAGTCGGGGGCTTGAGGTTCTACGACAGGCGCGAGATAAGGGACGCATTGGCCTACCTGAGGCTCGTCGTAAACAGGGCCGACTCGCTGAGCCTCAAAAGGGTCATAAACACCCCACCGAGGGGTATAGGAAAAACAACGTTGGAAAAGGTATCGGCACTTGCAGGCGAGCTAAAATTGCCCCTTTTCGACGCCTTCCGGGAGGCCTTAAAAAGGGGGATGCTCAAAAAGACGGGCGGCATTAAAACTTTCTTCGAGGCCTTTGATTCGTTCAAGGCGGAAGGTAAAACTGTCATGGACAGAGCTGTCATGGACAGAAATCTCCCGCTCCATGAACTCGCCCTGAGGCTCCTCGAGGACTCCGGGTACATGGGGATGTGGATAGAGGACGGCTCGGAGGAGGCGTTGACGAGGATAGAAAACCTCCATGAGCTCATCTCCGCGATAAGGGACTTCGAGAACTCTTTGGGCTCAGGGGGACCGGGGGAACCGGACGAAGAAGAGCCGTCGCCCACCACCCTGCTATCGGGGTTCCTCGACCAGGTCTCGCTCATAAGCGACGTGGACACTTACGAGGACAAGACAAACAGGGTAACCATAATGACGCTCCATTCCGCAAAGGGCTTAGAGTTCCCCGTGGTATTCATCGCGGGTATGGAGGACGGGCTTTTCCCGCACTCAAGGAGCACCACCACACCGGACGAGCTCGAGGAGGAAAGGAGGCTCTGCTACGTGGGCATGACCCGGGCCATGGAAAGGCTCTTCCTGCACGCGGCGAGGACCAGGATGCTCTTCGGGGAGTTGAGGTTCCAGACCCGCTCGCGGTTCATAGAGGAGATAGCCCCGGATTTCCTGGAACGCGTGGAATTGAGCGGTCTTGAAGGCTACGGCAGGGACGAAGAAGGCGTCCATATCGACGGTGAGCGGTCATGGACCGAACGCTCTGAAACGGAGCCTTACTACACGGTCGACGACAGCCAGCTCGACCCCTTTACAGACGACCCCTGGAGGGTGGGGCTCAGGGTAAGGCACCCGAGCTTCGGCCTCGGGGTCATAAAGGCACGGGAGGGCGTGGGCGGAGATACGAAACTTACGGTTAATTTCAAGCACGCGGGACAGAAAAAACTCATCGTCAAATACGCCTCCCTGATCCCCGTCTTATAAATGGTTCCCGTCTTTTAAGCCGGTTTTATCAACAAAAAACTCTTTTCCATCTCCAATACCATAATATCCAGTACATACCGGACGGAGCATGCGCAAACCCATTCCCCTCTGAAAACGGCCCTTTCACCCCTTTAGCCATTTTCCTTCCCCGCCCTGGCATTGAAAATACTTTTAAAACCTTATTAAATCCGCTAAAACGCCTCCTTATACCGGCTCTGCTTCAGCTACTTGACTTATGCCCGAAAAGCTACTATTATCGAATAATTATGAAGGTAAGAAAAGCGGTCTTTCCGGCAGCAGGTTTCGGTACCAGGTTCCTCCCCGCAACGAAGGCCATACCCAAGGAGATGCTCCCCCTTGTGGACAAGCCCCTTATCCAGTACACGGTCGAAGAGGCAAAGGCCTCGGGCATCGAAGAGATAATAATAGTCACTGGCATGGGCAAAAGCGCCATCGAGGACCACTTCGACACATCCTTCGAGCTGGAGCTGCTTTTGAAGGAGAAGGGCAAGAGGCAGACGCTGGGCGCTATAGAGGAGGTCTCCGAGCTAATGCACTTTGCCTATACGAGGCAGAAAAAACCCATGGGCCTCGGCCACGCAGTGCTGTGTGCCAAAAACCTCGTGGGTAACGAACCATTTGCCGTTTTCCTCGGAGATGATATAATAGATGCCAGGGTGCCCGCTATGAAGCAGATGCTCCGGGTATTTAAGAAGTACTCATCGAGCATCCTCGCCGTTCAAAGGGTCCCGAAAAGCCAGGCACACCTGTACGGCATTATCAAGGCCGAAAAGGTCTCGCCAAGGGTATACAGGGTACTTGACCTCGTTGAAAAGCCGAAAAGGCCACCTTCGAACCTCGCAATCATAGGAAGATACATCCTCACCCCGGAAATATTCGATGCCCTCGAGGGGACAGGGCCCGGAAGGGGCGGCGAGATACAGCTCACCGACGCCGTAAAGGGGCTCATGAAGAAACAGACGGTTTATGCATACGAGTTCGAAGGGGAGCGTTTTGACGCGGGCGATAAAATTGGCTTTCTCAAGGCGAACGTCGCGTTGGCCCTCAAACGCCCCGAGATGAGGGCCGAGCTGAAAAGATTCCTTAAGGGACTAAACCTCTAAGGCTTCGGGATTATGGCCAAGATATCCAAAAAACAGGCACCACCAAAAAAGGCCGCCGAATCGGACGAAATGCTCGAGTTTATAATGGAGAGCATGATGGAGGGCATGGAGGACTACCTGAGGCTCCGGGGCCCCGAACCGATCAATCACGTACCGCAGGTGGACATATTCTCGTCAAAAGAGGAGCTCATAGTGGAGGTGGAGCTCCCGGGAGTCAGAAGAAAAGATATCGACGTTAAGCTTTTTAAAACCACGCTCAACCTCAAGGCCCTCAAGTACGATTGTTTCGAAGAGGACAAGGGCAACTACATGTGCATGGAGAGGAGTTTCGGTAGGGTCTTCAGAACCATTGAACTGCCGGTGCCCGTAAATACATCAAAGACAAAGGCCATATACAAAAACGGGATACTCACCATAGTCATGCCCAGAGTCGAAGAAAAACGCGGCAAGCCGAGGAACATCACCATAGAGCCATTTTAGTCGGGTCTTTAAACGCTATTAACAAATTAAAGAGGACATTATAATGGCAGAAGAAAGAGACGAACAACTTATAATACCTGACATACTACCGCTTCTTCCCATAAGGGACGTTGTCATATTCCCCTACATGATAGTGCCCCTTTTTGTTGCACGCGAAAGCTCCATAAACGCGGTGGACAAGGCGCTTTCCAGGGACAGGCTGATTTTCATGGCCACCCAGAAGGACGTCTCAAAAGAAGAGCCCACGCCGGAGGACATTTACACTTACGGCTCGGTGGGCATGATCATGAGGATGCTCAAACTCCCCGACGGCAGGGTGAAGATACTGGTCCAGGGGATTGCAAGGGGGAAGGTTAACACATACCTGCAATCAAAGCCCTCCTACACCGTGGACATTACAAAGATAAAAGAGGTTCATATTGAAAAACTCACCATGGAGACGGAGGCCATGATGCGGAACATCAGGGAGTCCCTTGAAAAGCTCTCGTCGCTTGGAAAGGTGGTCTTCCCAGAGGTGATGCTGGTCCTCGAGAACATAGAGGACGCCGGCAGGCTTTCGGACCTCGTGGCTGCGAACCTGGGACTTAACGTGGATGTCGCCCAGCAGGTCCTCGAGACACTGGACCCCCTGCAGAGGCTCAAGAAGGTAAACGATCTCGTAATAAAGGAGCTTCAGGTCTCACAGATGCAGGCAAAGATCCAGAACCAGGCCAAAGAAGAGATGGACAAGACCCAGAGGGAGTACTTCCTGAGGGAGCAGATGCGTCAGATAAAGAGCGAGCTCGGCGATATAGAGGACGCCACAGAAGAGGCTGAGGACTTCAAGGGGAAGATAAAGAAGGCGAAGATGCCCCATGACGTGGAAAAGGAGTCCTTGAAGCAGGCCGAAAGGCTCGATATGATGCATCCTGATGCGGCCGAGGCCGCCATCATCAGGACCTACCTCGAGTGGCTCGTGGAGCTTCCGTGGAGCAAACATACAAAGGACACACTCGACATACAGAAGGCTAAAAAGGTTCTCGACAGCGACCACTATAACCTTACAAAGGTCAAGGAAAGGATCCTCGAGTACCTTGCCGTTAGAAAGCTCAAGAAAAGGATGAAGGGCCCCATACTCTGCTTCGTGGGCCCCCCGGGGGTTGGAAAGACCTCATTGGGGCGCTCCATTGCAAGGGCCATGGGGAGGAGCTTCGTAAGGATCTCTCTTGGAGGTATGAAGGACGAGGCGGAGATAAGGGGCCACAGGCGGACCTACGTCGGGGCTCTGCCGGGAAGGATTATCCAGGGCATGAAACAGGCGGGCACGCATAACCCTGTCTTCATGATGGACGAGATAGATAAGATCGGGGCTGATTTCAGAGGGGACCCCTCGTCGGCGCTGCTTGAGGTCCTGGACCCTGAGCAGAACAATGCCTTCAGCGACCATTACCTGGCCGTGCCATTTGACCTCTCAAAGGTCATGTTCATAACCACGGCAAACTTAACCGACCCCATCCCCGGGGCCCTGAAGGACAGGATGGAGACGATCGAGATCCCGGGATACACCGAGGAGGAGAAAATCGAGATAGCGAGAAAGTTCATAATCCCGAGGCAGATTAAGGAGCACGGCCTTACCGATAAGCTCATCGTGCTGCCCGACGAGACAGTTAAGAAGATAATAAGCGAGCACACGAGGGAGGCCGGGCTCAGGAACCTGGAACGCGAGGTTGCCACGGTTTGCAGAAAGGTTGCAAAGCAGGTCGCATCCGGCAAGAAGGAAACGACCGCAATAACACCCAGGACGCTTTCCGAGTACCTCGGAGTGCCCCGGTACCTGCCCGAGGCCGAGCAGGAAACCGACGAAGTGGGTGTGGCAACGGGTCTCGCCTGGACGCCCGCGGGAGGCGAGATACTTTACGTCGAGGCCACGACCATGAAGGGCAAGGGTCAGCTCACCCTCACAGGGCACCTGGGAGACGTCATGAAGGAGTCCGCCAAAGCCGCCCTCAGCTATGCAAGATCGATGGTCGGCAACTTCGGGCTCCCCTCAGACTTCTACAAGGACCTGGACATACACATACACGTGCCCGCAGGGGCGATACCCAAGGACGGCCCTTCCGCAGGAGTAACGATGGCCACGGCCCTCGTATCCGTCCTCACCCAGACACCGGTAAATAAAGACGTGGCCATGACCGGCGAGATAACGCTCAGGGGAAGGGTCCTTCCGGTGGGGGGGCTAAAGGAAAAATGCCTCGCAGCCCTCAGGGCCGGCTCAAAGACCATCATCATACCGGACAGGAACAAGAAGGACCTCGAGGAGGTGCCCGGGGACGTAAGGAAAAAGATGAATATCGTAATGGTGAAACACGTGGACGAGGTGCTCGAGCTGGCATTGAAGAAAAAGCCCAAAAGGGCAAGAAAAAGAGCGAAGCCGGTAAGGAGAAAGGTTCAGGTAAGGGCTTGAAAAGGACAATGCCTGACGATTAAGTTAATGCTTCTAAAGGATCTCGGTGAAGAGTCTTTAATAGAACACCTGGCACGGAAATTCAACGTACCCCACCGTCGAATCATCAGGGCCATTGGGGATGACGCCGCAGTAACGGTCGAGAGAGAAAACACATGTCTCCTTACCACGACCGACATCCTCATTGAAGGAATCCACTTTTCACTCGAATACTCTCAGCCGTACCAACTTGGCAGAAAGCTCTTAAGCATATCTCTTTCGGATATAGCTGCAATGGGAGGGGAGCCGCTTTTTTTCCTCGTCTCCATAGCGCTTCCCCGGGAGTGCTCTGTGGAGTTCCTTGAAGAGCTTTACGAGGGGATAGGGGATTGTGCTTCTGAGTTTGGCGTTTATCTTATAGGGGGCAACACGTCGGCGTCGGATGGAAAGGTCATACTTGGCTCGACGCTACTCGGAGAGGCCGGTAAAGATGAGGTCATAACCAGGGGCGGGGCTCACCCGGGGGATATTGTCTATGTTACGGGCACCCTTGGTGACGCCGCCCTCGGGCTAAAGGTTTTAAAGGGCTCGAAAGGAAGCGCTGCGGGGCGGGATATCTTAAAGGGGCCCTGTAGAGAGGCCGTAAAAAGGCACCTTGACCCGATGCCCAGGGTGAAGGCCGGAAGGGCTCTGGCAGAAAAAAGACTCGCAACCTCCATGATTGACATAAGCGACGGCCTTGTAAGGGAGATAAAAAGGCTTGCGAGCGTAAGCGGGGTCGGCGCTGTCATAGAGTCACATAAGCTGCCCATTTCGGAGACATTAAAGGAGCGCGTTTCAAAAGACCCTGGAGAGATGAATCTCGCACTGGCCGGAGGGGAGGATTACGAGCTTCTTTTTACCTCACCGCCCGAAAAAACACAGTTCATAATCGAGCTGGCGAGAGAACTCGATTTACCCATCACACCCGTAGGGAAAATCTTCCCCAAACAGAGGGGGGTGGAGGTGGTTGACGAAAAGGGTACCCCGGTAAAACCGACCAAAGACGGCTTCGAGCACTTCGAGTAACCGGGCCCACCCCGCTGGGCGGGCCCTCAGAAAAACCATTGTGCCACGGATTTACGCGGATTCAGCTCCAGGGCACTTTCCCCCGGTCGATTTTCAGCAAATCCCGGCGCCTGCTTTAGCGGCGCAACACGATTGACTTTAACCCGAAAGGCATTCTATAATACACGGCAATAACAAAGAGTTTAGTCATGAAAATCAGGGTCCCAATAGGATATAAATTTATCCTCGGTTTCATAACCGTTGTCGCCTCCGCCGCCTTTGTGCCCAAGCTCGTCGACAGGATCGATGTGGTGGATTGGGTAAGGGAGCCCTTGGGCGTTCTTACGGCCATACTTATCGGACTCATACTCGGCACCATCTTTACACGGAGTTTCAC
>JAUVFY010000118.1 GCA_030594025.1 Deltaproteobacteria bacterium
ATGCCTGCGGGGATTCCCCCCCATCATCGGCATAGCCCCCGCCGGTCGTACTTTGATCATAGGGGCCGTTTACAACCGGTGACCTTGTACCCATGAAATAGCCGCCAAGGGCCCCGAGGCAGACGATCACCGCTATTATGACTATGTTCCTCATACTCATCTTAACTGCCCTCCGTAATTACATGGAATGGCGGGAATACCTCTTATCAACCGCTTTCCTTATCTCGAGTATGCTTTTACCCTGCTTGTGCATCCTGTAGGCCATTATGGCCTCGTCCATGCAGATGTTGCAGTACTTGGAGTGTTGGTCCACGTGACAGCTTAAAAGGCTCTTGTGGCCGAAGTTCTTCTCGCAATCGCAGTAGCAGTAAAGGCTGTCAATGACCTCGGGGATCTCTCTTGCCGCCTTGTAAGACATTGCTGCCTTGCCCGTGAAATAAGCCGGTGAAAGGGTGGCCCTCGTCTCCCCTCCCCTCAAGCTCTTTGCGTTTACGGCCTTATCGGCCGAGTCGTAGCAAGAGGCAAGAAGGATCGCCGCGCCGAGTACCATGAGGGTCGATAAAATCCTTGTCTTCCATCTATTTTCCATGAAAAAACCTCCTGGCCGTCGTTCTCTATATGATAACAAAAAAAGATTAAAAGAATATTAAGGGTAGATTATTGTTTTTTTACCCGCGCTGGCAGGCAGGGTGAGCTCATACGGCCTTTTTAAGTCGCGAGGAGTAGAAACTGTCCCGTGTCATCTTTTCATCTTCACCGTAGAGTATGCACTTTGTGGGGCACCTCTTTGTGGGCACGTCGTCCTGCGGACAGAGCTCGTAGTTAACTATTGCGAGGTTGTCCTCTATGGTTATCCCGCCGGTGACCTCGCAGTCCTTCTCGCAGAGCTTGCACGCTATGCACGCCACCTTGCACGCTTTCTTTGCCACAGCCCCCTTGTCAAGGCTCTTACAGTAGACAAAGAGTTTATGCTCAGGCGGGTGCATCTCGATTAAGTCCCTGGGACAGGCCTCCACGCAGGCTGCGCAACCCACGCACTTATCGTAAAATACGACGGGAAGCCCGTTATCGTTCATTGCCATTGCATCGAACTTGCAGGCCTGAACGCAGTCGCCGTAGCCGAGGCATCCGTAAACGCAGCTCTTATCTCCCCCCAAAAGGTCCGCCGCGATACAGCTCTTCTCACCCCTGTAGATGGCGGACTTCTGCGCCTCCACGTTCCCTCCCCTGCATAGAACCACGGCTATAGGCCTCTGGGCATCCACCTTCTCAACTCCCAGAAGCTCTGCGAGCTTATCTGAGACCTCCTGCCCTCCGGGCACACAGGCGTTTACCGTGACCTGTTTAGTAACGAGCATCTCGGCGAACACGTGACAGCCGCCCCTGCCGCAGGCGCCGCAGTTGGTCATGGGAAGGACATCAAGTATCTTTTCCACAACAGGGTCCTCTTCTACCCTGAGCTTTTTGTCCGCAAGGACGAGGAAGAAGGCGAAAATTATCCCCAGACCTCCCATCGCGGCTACGGATATAATAAAAGTAGCGTCCATTTCATTCACTCAATTAAATATTATAACAAAATTATATATAAAATTGCCAGTATTTTACGTCGTCCTACACCGACAAAAGCCCCGCAAACCCCATAAAGGCCAGTGCGAGCATGCCCGCAATAAGAAGCGTCATGGGCGCACCCTGCAGTGCCTTCGGCACGTCCGCGAACTCAAGCTCCTCGCGCATTCCCGCCATAAGTACCAGGGCCAGCGTAAAACCTACCCCTCCTCCGAGGCCGAAAAACAGGCTTTCAATAAGACTGTACTCCCTCAAGGCCTCGAAAAGGGTGAGTCCAAGTATCGCACAGTTCGTGGTTATAAGGGGGAGATAAATCCCGAGGCTCCTGTAAAGGGGGGGACTTGATTTCCTTATAAACATCTCAACGAGCTGCACAAGCGAGGCGATGGTTATTATAAAGGTCACGTTCTGCAAGAAGGGCAGGTCAAAGGGTATAAGGATATAGTTGTTTATAAGCCAGGTGATGACCGCGGCAAGGGTCATTACGAAGGTGGTGGCAAGCCCCATGTTCACCGCGGTGTCGAGCCTCCTTGATACACCCAGGAAGGGGCATATGCCCAGGAAGTACGAGAGCACCAGGTTGTTTACTATCGCGGCGGATAAAAAGACGAGTACTACGTTCATATGCCGGACCTCTTCTTTCTAAGCTCCGTAAAATGGTTTATTATTCCTATCATGAGCCCGAGGCTCAAAAAAGCCCCCGGGGGCAGGATCATGATGACCCAGGGCGTGAAGGCCTCTTCCGTCATTATAACTATATCGAAGATGCTTCCGAAGCCCAGAATCTCCCTTATGGAGCCGAGCACAACGAGAACCCCTGTGAATCCCAGCCCTGTACCCAGGGCATCGGCCATTGAGGGCTTGAGGGGGTGCTTTGAGGCGAAAAACTCCGCCCTGCTCATTATCATGCAGTTTACGACTATGAGCGGCACGTAGGGGCCGAGGGCCTTTGAAATGGCCGGGAACTGGGCCTTGAGGAAAAGGTCCGCGAGGGTTACAAAGCCTGCGATAATGACGATATAGGTGGGGATCCTTACCTGTCTGGGCACGAGCCTCCTTATGGTGGAGACCATCGTGCTCGAACACACTACGACGAAGGTCGAGGCCAGGCCCATGACAAGACCGTTTATGGCGGAATTAGTTACCGCCAGGGCGGGGCACATGCCCAGAAGGAGCCTCAAAACAGCGTTTTCCGCCCAGAGACCCTTTTTGAACTCCTCTGTTATTGTCCTTTTGGCCACTACTTTAAAACTTCTCCTCGATTTGAGACTGTTTGAACTCTTCTTCCTCCAGGGCCTTTAAAACAACCTTGATGTTTTTGTTTATGGCATTCACAACGGCCCTGCTCGAAATCGTCGCCCCTGTTACGGCCTGTATCTGGTTGGCCTTTTCGGGCTTCCTGTTTTTGACATACTCAATCTCAGGTTTTACGGATAAACCCTTGAACTGGCTATAGAATTTTTCTTTGGTTATCTTGTCTCCGAGCCCGGGGGTCTCTATCTGTTCCACGACCCTGAGTCCCGAAAGCGTATCCGGGACGACGTTCAGTCCCACCATCATCCTTATCTTTGCAGAAAACCCGGGTCCCTCGGCTATGAAAGAATAGCCGACGGTATTGCCCTCCATGTCGTGCCCCCTGAATATGCGAAACGGCTTGACCTTTCCGTCCACTTCGATGTCTTTAGTTATGACCTCATAGCATTCATCGCATTCAATACCTTCGATTACGGCGAATATGGCCCTTCTTTCCTCCTCGAGCCTGTTTGCCTCTATCTTTGCGCTGACGAGCTGGAAAAAGCCAGCGAGAACTGCCCCGACGATAATGGCCGTAGAGGAGAGGACCAGCATCATGCCTAAAGAGGTGTCCTTTAAAGAAGGTTCTTTCATGAGACCTCCCCGAAGACCCTGGGCTTGGTCCACTTGTTAAGAAGTGGTACGGTTGCGTTCATGAGGAGTATCGAGTACATGACCCCTTCGGGGAGTCCGCCGAAAAGACGTATTATTACGGCGAGCAGGCCTGCGCATATGACGAAGATCCACTGGCCCATGGGTGTTACAGGGGTTGTGACATAATCGGTAACCATGAACCATGCACCCAGCATGGCCCCGCCCGCCAGGATATGAAAGAGCGGGTCTGCGTAGCTTAAAGGGTCATAGAGCCAGAAGAGGTAGCTAAAAAATACCATTGAGGCCAGATAACCGAGCGGAAGCCTCCAGTTTATGTACCCCAGGTACCTGAGATAAAGCCCCCCGATGAGTATGGCAAGGGCCGAGGTTTCACCGAGCGAGCCGGCAACGTTTCCGAAGAAGAGGTTCAAATGCGGAACAACTTGCCCCTCGAACTTCATAAGCGCAAGCGGTGTTGCGGCGGAGACCGCATCCACTCCGGCAGGACCGGAAAAGGGCTCTGCCCAGGTCGTTATAAGCACGGGATAGGTGGCCTGGAGAAAGGCCCTTCCCAGGAGCGCGGGGTTGAATATATTGTAACCCAGTCCCCCGAAAAAGTGCTTTCCCACGGCCATGGCGAAAACCGAGCCCAGGAAGGCCCCTTTAAGAGGAAAACCCGGCGGGAGTGTCAGTGCGAGGAGCATCCCCGTGATTATCGCACTCCCGTCGAAGACCGTCACGGTCCGCTCCCTGAACCTCTGTATAAGGTATTCGGTGGCAACACATGAGACAACGCAGACGAGTACAAGAACGAGGGCCCTTAAACCGTAGAAATACACGCTTACTAAAACCGTGGGAAGGAGGGCGTAAATGACCGAGTACATTATCTTCGGTATGTTCTCTTCGGTGAGCAGATGGGGCGAGGAGGATACTATGAACCTTTCAGCCGCAGGGCTTGCGGGCCCGGATTGAGCGGGTTTTGATTCACCCGCAGTTTTTTGCGGAGGGTCTTTCTTCTGTGTGTCGTCCATAGGCTTTTAAAGGCAGGGGCTCGTCGCAAATAAAACGGGCTTACAGGAAGTTACAGGCCAGGGCCCATATCTCATCCCAAACCCCGACAAAAGAACCTACGCGGCCTCCCCTCTTTCAGATTCACGCAACTTGATTTTACCCACTCTTATCCATTCCACAAGGGGCCTTTTTGAAGGACAGACAAAGGAGCAGCAGCCGCACTCCATGCAACCCATTCCCTCCCAGAGCTTGAACTCCGCGGTCCTTGCCAGCCTGCCCAGGTCGCCCAGCCTGTAAGGCATAAGTCCCATGGGGCATGCCTCCACACAGCTCGCACACTTTATGCAGGGGCTGTATTCG
>JAUVFY010000012.1 GCA_030594025.1 Deltaproteobacteria bacterium
CCGGCGATAACGTAACGATTTCGGTCGAGCTCATAACCCCCATAGCGATGGATAAGGGCGTGAGGTTCGCCATAAGGGAAGGCGGAAGGACAGTGGGCGCCGGCGTGGTAACTGAGGTAATAGAGTAGGGCTTTTTAAGGAGAGGATCCGATGAGGGATATAGTAACGCTATCCTGCACGGAATGTAAACGCAGGAACTATTCGACTACGAAGAACAAGAAGACAACTACCGGCAGGCTCGAGTTTAAAAAATACTGTAAGTTCTGCAGGAAGCATACGGTCCACAGGGAGACCAAGTAGGGCGGGCCATGACTTAAAGGCTCAGAGAGGCTTGAACCTTTAGATTAAATCTATAATTACTTTCATTGCGAGGAATCCGGTCCCGAAGCAATCTCTCGCGGGAAAATTAAAAAAGGCCAGTAGCTCCAATTTGGTAGAGCAGCGGTCTCCAAAACCGCGGGTTGGGGGTTCGAATCCCTCCTGGCCTGCCAGTTTCAAATCAAAGGGCGCTTTGAGGGCGCTGATTTTTTGGGGCCGCACCATGGCCCGGGGGATTTTCAACAGGTGGAAAAGATAAACAAGACGGTCCAGTTTGTATCCGAGGCGAGACAGGAACTTAAAAAGGTCGTATGGCCCACCAGACAGCAGGCGATATCATCGACGTGGGTCGTAATCGTCATGGTATTCCTTATCTCCATATTCCTGGGCCTAATCGATTTCGCCCTTTCAAGGATCGTAAGGTACGTTCTGAGTTAGTGAGGGGTAACATGGCCAAAAGGTGGTATGTGGTACATACGTACTCAGGATATGAGAACAGGGTAAAGCAGGCCCTGGAGGAAAAGATAAAGGCCAAGGGCAAGGAGGAGTTTTTCGGCGAGATACTGGTACCTTCGGAGAAGGTCGTTGACATGGTCAAGGGGATTAAGAAGACGACATCAAGGAAGTTCTTCCCCGGCTATATAATGGTAAACATGGAAATGACCGACGAGACTTGGCACCTGGTAAACAGTGTACCAAAGATAACCGGCTTCGTGGGTGGCACGACCTCCCCGGCCACAATCTCCGAGGATGATATCCAGAAGATTACCCGGCAGATGGAAGAGGGCGCGGTAAAGCCCAAGCCCAAGGTCCTCTTCGAAAAGGGCGAAAACGTAAGGGTCGTCGAGGGCCCCTTCACTAACTTCTCAGGCATAGTCGATGAGGTGAACCCCGACAAGGGTAAGCTCAAGGTCCTTGTAAGCATCTTCGGCAGGGCCACGCCGGTTGAGCTGGACTTCGTGCAGGTGGAAAGGGCCTGACGGGTAAAAAACGCTTTTAATTATTTTAATCTAAGAGGCAGGAACATGGCAAAAAAGGTAATAGGACAGATAAAGCTCCAGATACCCGCGGGCAAGGCCAACCCGTCGCCTCCGGTGGGACCCGCCCTTGGCCAGCACGGGGTGAATATAATGGAGTTCTGCAAGGCTTTTAACGCCAAGACCCAGAAGCAGGAGGGGATGATAATACCGGTGATCATAACCATCTACCAGGACAGGTCCTTTTCTTTTATAACCAAGACACCCCCTGCCTCAACGCTCCTTTTGAAGGCATCGGGTCTTCAGAAGGGCTCCGGCGATCCAAAAAAGGAAAAGGTCGGCGCTGTTACCAGAAAACAGGTCGAGGAGATAGCAAAGATCAAGATGCCCGACCTGACCGCATCCTCCATCGAGGCGGCCATAAAAACCGTCGAGGGTACGGCAAGGAGCATGGGAATAAAGGTGGAGGGCTAAAGCATGGGGAAGAAGTATAACGCTGCGAGAGATAAGATCGAGACACGGCAATACTCGGTTAAAGAGGCCTTCAAACACGTCCCCGAAGTTGCAGCTGCGAAGTTCGACGAATCGGTGGACCTTGCCGCCCGTCTGGGCGTTGACCCCAGGCGCCCGGACCAGATGGTAAGGGGTACGGTAGTGCTCCCCCACGGCACTGGGAAAAAAGTGAGAATACTGGTATTTGCCAAGGGAGAAAAGGAGACCGAGGCCAAGGAGGCCGGTGCGGATCATGTAGGTGCCGATGAGCTCATGGAGAAGATTAAAAAAGGCTGGCTCGATTTTGACAAGGTCATCGCCACCCCGGACATGATGAGCGCCGTGGGCAAGCTCGGAAAGATCCTCGGCCCAAGGGGTCTTATGCCCAACCCCAAGCTGGGAACTGTTAGTTTCGAGGTTAAGAAGGCTGTTGAGGAGGTGAAGGCCGGAAAGGTCGAGTACCGCGTGGATAAGTCCGGGAACGTACACGTCCCGCTGGGCAAGGTCTCCTTCGGGGCCGAAAAGCTCGAGGAGAACTTTATGGCCGTTATGGATGCCATAATAAAGGCAAAACCCCCTGCGAGCAAGGGCACGTACCTGCGGGCCCTTAGTATCTCTACCACAATAGGACCGGCCATAAGCCTGGATACTCAAGAGATAAGGAACATTTTGAAATAGAAACCCGGCAACCAGAGTTATTTATTTTTCGACTTTGACAGACTTATAAAAATACAGGTCTAAGACAGCAGGTGCCCGAAGGGCTTAATTTCCTGCCGAGGCCAGGATCCGTAAATCGTCCCCTTTGGCCTTCCACCCTGTGGGAGGCAAGCCTTGCTCAGGGCCGTATCCGGCTCCGAAACAAAGCCTCGGGCGCCCTTTCTGTCCAAGACCCGCATAGTGACTGAAAGGAGGGATGGAAAAGGTTGAAGTTGAAAAAGGAAGACAAGAAGGCACTCGTCAAGGAGTTCAACGACAGGTTCAAAAGTGCCGAGGCTACCTTCATAGCCAGCTACAGCGGGATAGATGTTGAGGGTATGACGAAGCTCAGGAAGACGCTTAAGGAGGCGTCCTCCGAGCTCAAGATACTGAAGAACACGCTGGCGAAGTTCGCTGTAAAAGGCACCCAGGCGGAGCCCCTTACAGAGCACTTCGAAGGGCCCATTGCTATCGCCTTCAGTTTCAAAGACGCGGTGCAGACGGCCAAGACCCTTACCGGGTTTGCAAAGGAAGAACCAAATCTTATGATAAAAGTAGGGACCCTGGGGGGTAGGGTAATCGATCTTGCGGAGATAAAGAACCTTGCTTCCCTTCCATCGAGGGAAGAGCTCCTGGCCAGACTTATGGGTGTTATGAAGAACGTGCCCGCAGGGCTGGTAGGTGTTCTGAGCGGGGTGCCTCGGAAGTTAGTTTATGTCCTTAATGCTGTGGCCGGGCAAAAGCAGGCAGGGTCTTAGAGGGAAAAGGGCGGTTAACCCGGCAGAACAGATTGAAATCATCCTGAAAAAAACCGATTAAGGAGGACAGAGATGGCAGAGCTTAAAAGAGAAGACGTTATTAAATATATAGAGAACATGACGGTTGTTGAGCTTTCGGGGCTCGTAAAGGAGCTTGAGGAGAAGTTCGGCGTGAGTGCTCAAGCCCCTGTAGCGGTTGCGGCGGCAGCGGCCCCTGGCGCGGCGGTGCCTGCTGCCGAAGAGAAGACCGAGTTCACAGTGGTCCTTAAAGAGGTTGGCCCGGAGAAGATAAAGGTCATCAAAGAGGTGAGGGCCATAACCGGGCTTGGGCTTAAGGAGGCAAAAGAGTTTGTTGAAGGGGCTCCGAAGAACGTCAAGGAGGATGTACCCAAGGAAGAGGCTGAGGAGATAAAGAAAAAGATCGAAGCTGTCGGGGCCAAGGTGGAGATTCAGTAAGCCGATCACTCTGTCAAGAGGCCCGTAAATCCCCCGGCAAGGCCTGCGGGTTTTACTGGTCGATTGTTTGAAGCAAGGGGCATATCCCCCCGATATAAAATAAAAGAGCAAAAAAAGGAGCACACTAAAATGTCGTCGTCTTTAATAAACGGCCAGTTTTTGAGGAAGGACTATTCAAGGATACCCACGGTGGTGGGCATACCGAACCTCATCGAGGTTCAGAAAAGGTCCTTCAGTAATTTTTTGCAGATGGACGTAAAGCCGGAGGATAGGCGTGACTTGGGTCTCCAGGCCATGTTCAAGAGTGTATACCCCATAAAGGACTTCGGCGCCACCGCCACCCTTGAGTTCGTAAAATACACGCTCCTTGAGCCCAAGTATTCAGTTGAGGAGTGCCACCAGAAGGGCATGACCTACTCTGCGCCGATAAAGTTGCAGGTAAGGCTCATTGTATGGGACAAGGACCCGGACACAGGTGCGCAGACCATCCGGAACATCAAGGAGCAGGAGGTCTACTTCGGCGAAATACCGCTCATGACCGACAACGGCAGTTTCATCATAAACGGGACCGAACGCGTCATAGTGAGCCAGTTGCATCGCTCCCCCGGGGTGTTTTTCGAATACGAGAAGGGAAAGGGCTATACGGGCAAACTCCAATACACGGCACGGATAATCCCCTACCACGGCTCATGGCTAGACTTCGAGTTCGACCAGAAAGACTGGCTCTACGTAAGAATTGACAAAAGAAAGAAGATGCTCGCTACGGTGCTCCTGAAGGCCCTCGGTTATTCCGTCGAGGAGCTTTTAAATCACTTCTACCCGAGCGAGCAGATAGTGCTTGAAGGCAGGAAGATTACGAAAAGCGTCGAGGCGGATTATATGGTGGGGCAAAAGGCGAGCCGCGATATAAAAGACCCCAAGAGCGGTGAGACCCTTGTTAGAAAGGACAGGAAGTTCACAAGGCTCGCGGTGAAAAGGCTCATCTCCGCGGGTATAAAGTACATACCTGTCGAGGTCGAGGACATTATCGGCAGGGTCGCCTCCCAGGACATTGTTGACCCCGCGACCGGCGAGGTGGTACTGGAATGCAACCAGATACTTACCCGTGAAGTACTTGACGAGATTTCCAGAAGGAAGATAGAGCGTTTTAAGCTCCTCTTTATAGAGGCCATGGGACCCTCTTTCAGAGAGACCATCCTTAACGACCGCATCGGAAACGAGCAGACCAAGGCTATTGAGGACTACAGGAAGACCCACCCGGATGACTCCGTTTCAAACATGACCCTCAACGCCAGGATAGAAATATACAAAAGGCTCAAGCCCGGAGACCCGCCGACCGTTGAGACTGCAAACTCGCAGTTCAAAAACCTTTTCTTCACTCCCGAAAGGTATGACCTTTCGAGGGTGGGAAGGCTGAAGTTAAACCGCAAGTTCGGCTTCGAAGTATCTCTCGACCACACGACGTTAAGGAAAGAGGATATCGTAGAGGTCGTACGTTACCTCATAGGGCTCAAAAACGGCCAGGGCTCGGTCGACGACATAGACCATCTCGGAAACAGAAGGGTCCGGTCCGTAGGGGAACTGCTTGAGAACCAGTACAGGATCGGGCTCCTCAGGATGGAGAGGGCCGTAAAGGAGAGGATGAGCCTTGGGGAGATCGAAACCCTCATGCCCCATGACCTTATTAACCCCAAGCCCGTAGCCGCCGTAATAAAGGAGTTCTTCGGCTCGAGCCAGCTCTCTCAGTTCATGGACCAGACAAACCCCCTCTCGGAGATTACTCACAAAAGGAGGCTTTCGGCCCTGGGTACCGGGGGACTTACAAGGGAGAGGGCGGGTTTCGAGGTCAGGGACGTACACGCAACCCATTACGGGAGGATCTGTCCCATAGAGACCCCCGAGGGTCCCAACATAGGTCTCATCGTTTCTCTTTCTACATATGCTAGGATAAACGAGTTCGGCTTTATAGAGACCCCTTACAGGGAGGCCGCAGGTGGCAAGGTCACGAACAGGATCACTTACCTTTCGGCCCTAGACGAGGAGATGCATGTTATAGCCCAGGCCAACGCCCCGGTGGACAAGGACGGGAGGTTTTCCGGAGAGATGGTCAGCGCGAGGATGGGTGGAGAGTTCGTAATGGCCAGGCCCGAGGAAATAACCCTCATGGACGTATCCCCCAACCAGCTCGTAAGTATCGCCGCATCGCTCATTCCGTTCCTTGAGAACGACGATGCGAACAGGGCACTTATGGGGAGCAACATGCAGCGACAGGCCGTACCCCTTATCCAGACGGAAGCCCCGCTCATAGGCACCGGGATGGAGAGTGTTGTGGCCAAGGACTCCGGTGTTACCTTGCTCACCAGGAACTCCGGAAAAGTAGAGAACGTGGATGCAACGAGGATCGTCATAAGGAATGCCTCCGGCGGAGTTGACATTTATAACCTTACGAAGTTCAGAAGGTCCAACCAGAATACCTGTCTCAACCAGAAACCCATAGTAAAGAAGGGGAGCCTCGTAAAGCAGGGGCAGGTTATAGCCGACGGGCCTTCCACCGAAAACGGCGAGCTCGCCCTGGGCAGGAACGTCCTTGTGGCCTTCATGCCCTGGGGAGGGTACAACTTCGAGGACTCCATTCTCATAAGCGAAAGGCTCCTCAAGGACGATGTCTTCACCTCCTTGCACATTGAGGAGTTCGAGGTCGTCTCCAGGGATATAAAGCTCGGAAAAGAGGAGATAACGAGGGATATACCCAACGTAGGAGAGGACGCTTTGAAGGACCTCGATGAGAGCGGCATAATCAGGATAGGAGCGGAGATAAAGCCGGGCGAGATACTCGTCGGGAAGGTCACCCCCAAGGGGGAGACCCAGCTCTCTCCGGAGGAAAAGCTTCTGAGGGCAATATTCGGAGAGAAGGCCGAGGACGTAAAAGACACCTCCTTAAGGGTGCCGCCTGGCATAGAGGGAGTTGTAATTGATGCAAAGGTCTTCTCCAGAAAGGGTGTTGAAAAGGATGAGAGAGCCAAGTCCATCGAGGACAAGGAGATAGCAAGGCTCCTTAAGGACCGTGAGGACGAGATTAACATCGTAAAGGAGAGCGCTTACGGCCGCATAGAGAAGCTCCTTACAGGCAAGAAGAGCCGTGTGCGGCTCACCGATAAGAAGGGGAACACGCTTATTAGCAAGGGAAAGCTCATTACCAGGGAAGTGCTTAACTCCATTCCCAGGTCGAGATGGGGCGAGATTATACCTGCGGACGAGAAGGCTGAAAAAGATGTAAACAAACAGCTGGAAAGCTTAAGCGAGCAGACACACCTCATAAAGGTGGTCTTTGACGACAGGCTGAACCGTATTAAAAGGGCCGATGAGCTCCCGCCCGGCGTAATCAAGATGGTCAAGGTCTATGTGGCGATGAAGAGGAAGGTATCCGTGGGTGACAAGATGGCCGGGCGCCACGGGAACAAGGGCGTTATCTCGAGGATACTGCCCGAGGAGGATATGCCCTACCTCAAGGATGGAACACCCGTGGACATAGTGCTCAACCCCCTGGGGGTCCCGTCCAGGATGAACGTGGGTCAGATATTGGAGACACACCTGGGATGGGGGGCAAAGACCCTCGGTGAGGAGATAGCCCGGATGATAGAGAAGGGGCTGAGCCCGAATACGTTAAGGGAAAGGATTAAGAAGTTCTACGGTTCGCTCGAGTTCTCCAAGTTCATAAACAGCCTTTCTGACAACGAGGTGCAGGAAGTCGCCCGGAGGCTCAGTAACGGCATTCAGATGGCTAGCCCTGTCTTCGACGGGGCGCAGGAGGCCTCTGTAAAGGAGGTGCTCGATATTGCAGGGCTTCCAAGGAGCGGAAAGACCACTCTGTATGACGGCAGGGCAGGCGAACCCTTTGACCAGGAAGTCACCGTCGGTGTCATGTACATGCTCAAGCTCCATCACCTCGTAGACGACAAGATACACGCAAGAAGCACAGGCCCCTATTCGCTGGTCACGCAGCAGCCCCTGGGCGGCAAGGCACAGTTTGGCGGTCAAAGGCTCGGGGAGATGGAGGTGTGGGCCATGGAGAGCTATGGCGCCGCCTACAGCCTCCAGGAGTTCCTTACGGTCAAGTCCGACGACGTCTCCGGAAGGACAAGGATGTACGAGGCCATTGTAAGGGGCGACTATACGATGGAGCCTTCGTTGCCGGAGTCCTTCAGCGTCCTTATAAAGGAGTTGCAGAGCCTGTGCCTGGATGTAGAGCTTTTAGAAGAGGAAGCATAGGATAAGCTCTTATAAAAAAGGAGGTTTATCGTGAAAAGCCTTATGGCCTTATTCGAAAAACAAAAAAGGCCTATGGATTTCAATGCCATAAGGATAACAATATCCTCGCCGGAGAAGATAAGGGACGCATCCCACGGCGAGGTGAAAAAGCCCGAGACCATAAACTACAGGACCTTCAAGCCCGAGAGGGATGGGCTTTTCTGCGCCAAGATATTCGGTCCCGTGAAGGACTTCGAGTGCAACTGCGGAAAATACAAGCGGATGAAGCACAGGGGAGTGGTCTGTGAAAAGTGTGGTGTGGAGGTCATACCTTCAAAGGTAAGGCGCGAGAGGCTCGGCCATATAGAGCTGGCCACACCGGTGGCACACATATGGTTTTTAAGGAGTCTTCCCTCTAGGATAGGGTTCGTGCTCGATATGACCTTGAAAGAGGTGGAGAGGGTCCTCTATTACGAGAACTTTATTGTCATAGACCACAGGGACTCCGAGCTCAAACAAGGAGAACTCCTTAACGAGGACAAGTATCAGAGGGCCGTGGAGAAGTTCGGCCCTGACGGTTTTGTTGCCGTAATGGGGGCAGAGGGGATAAAGGAGATGCTTAAAAAAGTAGACCTTGAGAAGCTTTCAAAAACCCTCAGGGCCGAGATGGTAAAGACGACCTCCGATGCCAAGAAAAAGAGGATAGCCAAGAGGCTTAAGGTCATCGAGGCATTCATAAAATCGGGCAACAAACCAGAGTGGATGATACTCGATGTCCTTCCGGTACTCCCGCCGGACCTCAGGCCCCTTGTGCCCCTCGACGGCGGAAGGTTTGCAACCTCTGACCTAAACGACCTTTACAGGAGGGTAATAAACAGGAACAACCGGTTGAAGAAGTTGATGGAGCTCAACGCACCGGACATCATCATAAGGAACGAAAAAAGGATGCTCCAGGAGTCTGTGGACGCCCTTTTCGACAACGGCAGGCGTGGTAGAATCATAACCGGGCAGAACAGGAGGCCGCTAAAGTCTCTAAGCGACATGATAAAGGGCAAGGGCGGGAGGTTCAGGCAGAACCTTCTCGGCAAGCGTGTAGATTATTCGGGCCGTTCCGTAATAGTCATAGGGCCGGACCTGAGGCTTCACCAGTGCGGGCTTCCCAAGAAGATGGCGCTCGAGCTGTTCAAGCCTTTTATCTACCAGAGGCTCGAGGAGAAGGGTTACGCCACGACCATAAAGAGCGCCAAGAAGATGCTGGAGAAGGAAAAACCGGAGGTCTGGGACGTGCTCGATGAGGTTATAAAAGAACACCCCGTTCTTTTAAACCGCGCTCCCACGCTCCATAGGCTCGGCATCCAGGCCTTTGAGCCGGTCTTAATCGAGGGCAAGGCCATTCAGCTACACCCGCTCGTTTGTACGGCCTTTAACGCCGATTTCGACGGCGACCAGATGGCGGTACACGTGCCGCTTTCCATAGAGGCGCAGGCTGAGGCCAGGGTGCTCATGATGTCCACAAACAACATCCTGTCGCCGGCCAGCGGGAAGCCCATTATTGTTCCCACCCAGGACATAGTCCTCGGGCTCTACTACCTTACGCGTGAGAACTACGGGGTAAAGGGAGAAGGAAAGGTCTTTTCGTCCTTCGATGAGTTGAGGGGGGCCTACGACAGCACGGAAGTACACCTCCAGGCACGGATAAAGGTGAGGGTCGACGGGCAGGTTGTGGACACCACCACGGGGAGGGCGCTCCTCAGGGAGATAGTGCCCGAGACGATAAAGTTCGAAGAGATAAACAAGGTGATGGACAAAAAACAGCTCGCGGACCTTATCGATATATGTTACCGCAGGGCCGGCAACAAGGAGACCGTGCTTCTTGCCGACAGGCTCAAGAACCTCGGTTACCGCTATGCGACAAAGGCGGGTATCTCCATATGCATAGATGACATGAAGATACCTGAGAAAAAAGAGGACTTCCTCCAGGAGGCCTACGAGGAGGTCAAAGAAATTCAGAAGCAGTACAACGAGGGTCTTATAACTGACGGCGAAAGATACAACAAGGTCATAGACATCTGGGCACAGGCCACCGAAGAGATAGCCGGCGAGATGCTCAAAGAACTGGGAACCGACGTGGTAAAGGATGAGAAGAGGAAAGAAAGGAAGGTTCCGAGCTTCAACCCCATATTCATGATGGCCGATTCGGGTGCGAGGGGTTCAGCTCAGCAGATGAGACAGCTTGCCGGGATGAGGGGCCTTATGGCCAAGCCCTCCGGAGAGATCATTGAAACACCCATTACGGCGAACTTCAGGGAAGGTCTTACGGTTCTTCAGTACTTCATATCGACCCACGGTGCGAGAAAAGGTCTCGCCGATACCGCTCTTAAGACGGCAAACTCAGGCTACCTTACCAGGAGGCTGGTCGACGTGGCTCAGGATGCGATTATCATTGAGCAGGACTGCGGCACGTTGGACGGGATTTATATTTCTTCGCTCGTCGAGGGTGGAGAGATAATCGAACCAATCGGTGAGAGGTTGCTGGGCAGGGTCGTCCTCGAGGACGTTACGGACCCCTTCTCTAACGAGGCCCTTGTACACGCAAACGAAGAGATAGACGAAGAGAGGGTTAGAAAGATTGAATACGCGGGCATTGAGAAGGTAAAGATAAGGAGTGTTCTTACTTGCAGGTCCACCAGGGGCATATGTGTGAAGTGCTACGGGAGGGACCTTGCCAGGGGTAAGATGGTGGAGATGGGCGAGGCCGTCGGTGTGATCGCAGCCCAGTCGATAGGCGAGCCCGGTACACAGCTTACAATGAGGACCTTCCATATCGGCGGTACAGCGAGCAGGAGGGCCGAACAGACGACCCTGGAGGCCAGGCACGATGGTTTTGTAAAGTTCTTTAACGTAAAGACCGCTGTGAACTCCCGGGGCGAGACCATCGTCATGAACCGCAACGCCGAGGTGGCGATACAGGACGAACAGGGCAGGGACCGTGAGAGGAACCCTGTTATATACGGTGCGAGGCTCATTGTTAAGGAAGGGGCGAAGGTGGAAAAGGGCACGGTTCTCGCTGAGTGGGACCCTTATACAATACCCATCCTTACGGAGATGAGCGGGGTTGTCAAGTTCGGAGACGTTGAGGAAGGAAAGACCATGAGGGAGCAGTTTGACGAGGTCACCGGTTTTTCGAGCAAGGTGATAGTGTCTTACAGGGAAGCGGACCTCAGGCCAAGGGTCTCCATTAAGGATGTTTCAGGAAGGACCCAGAGGGTCCCCGGCACCGGCATAGAGGCACGGTATCTGCTTCCCTTAGGTGCCATAATCACCACGGGGGAGGGCGACACCGTTAAGGCGGGAGACATCATCGCCAAGATACCCAGGGAGACGACGAAGACAAAGGACATAACCGGGGGACTGCCCAGGGTGGCCGAGCTCTTTGAGGCGAGAAAACCCAAGGAGTGCGCCGTGATAAGCGAGATAGACGGTTCAATCTCATTCGGCAGAGACACCAAGGGTAAGCGCAAGCTCGTAATAACCCCCGAGACGGGCGAGCCCAAGGAGTATCTCATACCCAAGGGAAAACACATAAGTGTCAGGGAAGGCGACATTGTCAAGGCCGGCGACCCCCTCATGGACGGTTCTGCCAATCCCCACGACATCTTGCGTGTGCTCGGGGTAAAGGAACTCGCCAAGTACCTTGTTGATGAGGTCCAGGAGGTCTATCGACTCCAGGGCGTTAAGATAAACGACAAGCATATCGAGGCAATCGTAAGACAGATGCTCAAGAGGGTAAAGGTTAACGACCCGGGCGACACCAGGCTTCTCGCCGGCGAGCAGGTGGAAAGATACCTTTTCGAGGAAGAGAACGAGAAGGTCCTTGCAAAGGGAAAGAGGCCCGCTACAGCAGAGCCCCTTCTTCAGGGCATCACGAAGGCTTCGCTTTCCACCGAGAGCTTCATATCCGCCGCCAGCTTCCAGGAGACTACCAAGGTCCTTACAGGGGCCGCCGTTGAGGGCAAGGTGGATTACCTGAGGGGGTTGAAGGAGAACGTTATCATGGGACGGCTTATACCAGCCGGAAGTGGCTTCAAGAATTACGTCGGTATCCGCTCCAAGGCCCTCAGGGAGGAAGAAGAAAAAGTAGAAGAGGCCGAGGAAATCTCCGAAGAGGCGCCAATAACTTCTTGACACTCTCTGGATATATTGTTAAATTATAAAGCTTTAATCGAAACCTAAAGCCAGGGTAAAAAGCTAAGCTATGCCTACGATAAATCAGCTTGTACGCAAGGGCAGAAAGACGCCCAAGAAAAAGACCGCTTCTCCGGCGCTCGAGAGGTGCCCACAGAAAAGGGGCGTGTGTGTGAGGGTATATACCACTACCCCGAAAAAGCCTAACTCCGCCTTGAGAAAGGTGACCAGGATAAGGCTCACGAACGGGATCGAGGTTACCGCATACATACCCGGAATAGGGCACAATCTCCAGGAGCACTCTGTTGTGCTCATAAGGGGGGGGAAGGTGAAAGACCTTCCTGGTGTCCGATACCATATAGTCAGAGGGACCCTGGATACCGTCGGTGTCCAGGATAGAAAACAGAGCCGTTCTAAGTACGGAGCAAAGAGGCCCAAATAAGCGGCGGCAGAGTGGGGCAAGTCCCCGTTTGAAGGGGATGGAGGGATGATGCTCTTGCCGCTGTATAATATGTTAGGTTAAAGGGTAGAAGACTAGAGGGCCCTGGTTTTACCGACTTAAACGAGGAGAGAAAAGGGTATGGCCCGAAAGGGAAGCATCCCCAGAAAAGAGGTCCTTCCAGATCCTAAATACAACGACAGGATCGTGGAGAGGTTCATAAACAAGCTTGTAAAGGACGGCAAGAAGAGCATCGCAGAGGGGGTCCTTTACGGGGCCTTTGATATTATAGAGGATAAGACGAAGTCTGACCCACTCACCGTATTTAAAAAGGCGATAGAAAACATAAAGCCTGTCTTGGAGGTTAAGTCCAGGAGGGTCGGCGGGGCCACCTACCAGGTACCCGTTGAGGTGAGGCCCAACAGGAAGCTCTCGCTGGCCATAAGGTGGCTCGTCAGTTACTCAAGGGCCCGGGGCGAAAGGTCCATGGTGGAGAAACTCGCGGCCGAACTTATGGACGCCTCGAACAAGAGGGGCGGGGCCGTTAAGAAGAAAGAGGACGTACACAAGATGGCAGAGGCGAACAAGGCCTTTGCACATTACCGCTGGTAGAAGGGGATTTTATTGGAAGCACCTAAGATGCTCGGAGTTAAGAAAATTGCTAAGGAGTCTCGCAAGGAGGCGAAGACTTCAGGACGGGGAGGCCGTATAAGGTTGGCAAGGACTATACCCACAGAGAAACAGAGAAATATAGGGATAATGGCCCATATCGATGCGGGCAAGACCACCACAACTGAGAGGGTCCTCTACTATACTGGTGTGACCTACAAGATAGGCGAGGTCCACGAGGGGACCGCGGTCATGGACTGGATGGAGCAGGAAAGAGAAAGGGGCATAACCATAACGTCTGCAGCAACGACCTGCTTCTGGAAGGACCACCGGATTAACATCATCGATACCCCGGGCCATGTGGACTTCACTATAGAGGTCGAAAGGTCCCTGAGGATCCTCGACGGAGCGGTGGCGGTATTTTGTTCCGTAGGAGGGGTCGAGCCCCAGAGCGAGACCGTCTGGCGGCAGGCCAACAAGTACAGGGTGCCGAGGATTGCCTTCGTTAACAAGATGGATCGTGTGGGGGCGGACTTTTTTAACGTTGTAGATATGATGGTGGAGAGGCTCAGAACGCGTCCCGTTGTCATGCAGCTTCCCATAGGGTCCGAGGAGGACTTCAGGGGTGTCGTTGACCTTGTGGGAGGAAAGGCGGTCGTGTGGGACGAGACCACGCTGGGTGCCAAGTTCCGCTACGATGATATACCAGAGGATATGAAAGGGCCCTTTAGCGAGTACAGGGAAAAGCTCATCGAGGCTGCTTCGGACTTCGACGAGAAGCTTATGAGGAAGTACCTTGAAGGAGGCGAGATAACGGAAGAGGAGCTTATAGGCGCTTTGAGGAAGGGGACCATCTCGATGGAGATAACCCCTGTTTTCTGCGGCGCGGCCTTCAAGAACAAGGGGGTTCAGCCGCTACTCGATGCGGTTATCAACTACCTCCCCTCCCCGGTTGACGTCCCGCCTATAAAAGGTATAAGCACCAGGACAGAAAAGGAAGAGGCCAGGGAATCCAGGGACGACGTGCCTTTTGCTGCCCTCGCCTTCAAAATAATGACCGACCCTTATGTGGGGCAGCTAACGTTCTTCAGGGTCTATTCCGGTTGTATGCGCTCGGGTTCTTATGTTTATAACTCCACCAAGGGCCAGAAAGAAAGGTTGGGCAGGCTCCTGAGGATGCACTCCAACCAGAGAGAAGAGGTAAAAGAGGTGCATGCTGGAGACATAGTTGCTGCCGTTGGCCTTAAGTACGCCACAACGGGCGACACCATCTGCGATGAAGGCAACCCGATAATACTCGAGTCCCTCGAGGTGCCTGAGCCAGTCATGAGTATCGCTATAGAGCCTAAGACCAAGGCTGACCAGGAAAAACTCGGCATGAGCCTTCAAAAGCTCACCATAGAGGACCCTTCCTTCCACGTTAAGACAGACGAGGAGACGGGCCAAACCTTAATATCCGGCATGGGCGAGCTCCACCTGGAAATTATTGTGGACAGGCTTTTGAGGGAGTTCAAGGTGGAGGCCGGCGTGGGCAAACCCCGGGTCGCATACAAGGAGTCGATAATGGGCCAGGCCCAGGCTGAGGGCAGGTACGTAAGGCAGACCGGCGGTCGCGGTCAGTACGGGCACGTGTGGCTTGAGATAGAGCCGCTCGAAAGGGGCCAAGGCTTTGAGTTCGTAAATAAGATAGTTGGCGGAGCAGTGCCCAGGGAATATATACCGGCTGTTGAAGCCGGTATTAAGGAGGCCATGGAGGCCGGGACCCTGGCGGGCTATCCGGTCGTTGACATAAGGGCCACCCTCTTAGACGGTTCCTACCACGATGTCGATTCCTCGGAGATGGCCTTCAAGATAGCGGGGTCAATGGGGTTCAAGGATGCCCTCAAGAAGGCCGGGCAGGTACTTTTAGAGCCTGTAATGGACCTGGAAGTGGTCGTGCCCGAGCAGTTCATGGGAGACGTCATCGGGGATTTAAACTCAAGACGTGGCAGGGTCCTTGGCGTGGAGGTGAGGAGTGGCTTCCAGGTCATTTCCGCCAACGTCCCGCTTACGAACATGTTCGGATACTCCACCGACTTAAGGAGTAAAACTCAGGGAAGGGCCACGTTTACAATGCAGTACGCACGTTACGAACAGGTCCCGGCATCTGTTTCAGAAGAGCTTATGGCAAAGGCGCAGGGTAGGTAACAGCATAAATTGAATTAAAAATTATAAACCTTTTCTGGAGGTCGAGATGAGTAAGGCCAAATTTGAAAGAGTAAAGCCACACGTTAACGTTGGTACGATAGGTCACGTTGACCATGGCAAGACCACTCTCACGGCGGCGATAACGAAGCTTTTGAGCACCGAGGGCAAGGCGGATTTTCTCGCCTACGACCAGATAGACAAGGCCCCGGAGGAAAAAGAAAGGGGCCTCACCATATCGATAGCCCACGTTGAGTACCAGACCGATAACCGCCATTACGCCCACATAGACTGTCCCGGCCATGCCGACTACGTAAAGAACATGATAACCGGTGCGGCCCAGATGGACGCTGCGGTACTGGTTGTGTCCGCGGCCGACGGGCCCATGCCCCAGACACGGGAGCATATACTGCTTGCCCGTCAGGTGGGTGTTCCCTACATAGTGGTCTTCATGAACAAGTCCGACATGGTGGACGACAAAGAGCTTCTGGACCTTGTCGAGCTCGAGGTGAGGGAGCTATTGAACCAGTACAAGTTTCCTGGCGACGACATCCCGGTGGTTAGGGGCAGCGCATTGAAGGCCCTTGAGTGCGGCTGCAACAAGCCCGAGTGCGAGGCTTGCGGTCCGATAAGGAAGCTCCTGGAGACCCTTGATAGCTACATTCCCGAGCCCAAGCGTGACATAGACAAGCCGTTTTTGATGCCCGTTGAGGATGTTTTTTCCATATCCGGCAGAGGTACGGTTGTAACGGGAAGGATCGAGCGTGGCAAGGTAAAGGTAGGTGAAGAGGTCGAGATAGTGGGCCTCAGGGATACCACGAAGACGGTCGTAACGGGGGTTGAGATGTTCAGGAAGCTTTTGGACGAGGGTCAGGCCGGAGACAACGTGGGTTGTCTTTTGAGGGGGGTGAAGAAGGACGAGGTTGAAAGGGGGCAGGTATTGGCCAAGCCCGGGAGCATAACCCCTCACACGAAGTTCAAGGGCGAGGTCTATGTGTTGACGAAGGAAGAGGGCGGCCGCCACACGCCGTTTTTCAAGGGCTACAGGCCGCAGTTTTATTTCAGGACCACGGACGTTACGGGAGTTGCGGAGCTTCCCGAGGGGACCGAGATGGTCATGCCCGGCGATAACGTAACGATTTCGGTCGAGCTCATAACCCCCATAGCGATGGATAAGGGCGTGAGGTTCGCCATAAGGGAAGGCGGAAGGACAGTGGGCGCCGGCGTGGTAACTGAGGTAATAGAGTA
>JAUVFY010000236.1 GCA_030594025.1 Deltaproteobacteria bacterium
CAGGTACGTCGGACCATAAACTGCATTCACGTCCCAGCAGTAATCTCCGACATAGATTTCGGAGGCCGTTGTTTTTGGAGCAAACCCAAGGACTAAGACCGTCGTTAATACAATGGTTGCTCGTTTCAAGTTCTTCATTGTCACGCCTCTAAAGACTAAAAACTTATAATTTCATTTTCTATCCGGATATAGCCCCTGTCAATCCCCAGAAAGTATGGTTTTTGTAAAGCACCGGAAGGGCTTTATTACAGAAAAAAACCTACAAGCTTTACAAAAACATGACAACCGTTGGCTTTTCCCGGGCAAAAAAAGACCCCGGAAGGGGGAGCGGGGGGGTCGGGGTCTTTAGGTCATATGTAAATAGAGATTGAAAACCGATACCCGGGTCAGAAAGCAGGACGTGCCAGGCCCGCCCGCGGCCCTACTTCAGGAACTTGGAGACAAAAGGAGAGGTATCGCCCCTGCGCATAAAGTGTCCAGAGGGCCCCTCGCCCAGGAACTCGGAGAACCACGATTCATGCTCCACTTCCTCGTTAAGTATCGCCAGAGACAGATCGTACGTCCTGTGGTCCTTGCCGGCGGTAATGTTGCAGATATTGGTATAACCCCTGACCGCGCACCTCTCCGCGTTAACGAGGACCGTCAACATCGCCTTGATGTCGGTCGGGTCCTCGGGCAGGCTGGCGGGCGGGCAGGCCGAGATGTCATGGAAGGTCTTCATGTCCCCGGGCAAACCGCCGCCGAGCTCATAGATACGGGGCACGAGCGCTTCGAAGTGATTCCGGTCTTCAATGCGGGCCACCTCTGCTATCTCTTTTATCCCTTCTCCTTCCAGTCCAATCAGGTTGCACCGAAGGATGGTATAATAGTAGTAGGTTGTAAGCTCAGCCGCCGCATTCTTGACGAGAAGTTCCAGGAGTTTGTCAACATCTACCCCGCTCTTTTTAACCATTTCTATTGCGACCTTTGCCATTTTTCTCCTCCTTTTTTTTCCTTAAATTGTTTATGCGGATTAATGAATCGAATATCCGGGCCTTCATATTTAAATAAAACCTCAGAAATACTCCCGGTCAATCCCGAGAAAGTGGGGTTCTCAAGGCCGGGGATTAAACGGACCTTTCGTTGTAACCCCCCTGAAGGGGGTCTGAACGTAAAGACATGTGAGGGTTTCGGCTGCAAGGTTTGAAGAAAACCTGTGTGGGCGGGGTTCGAAAGATTAGGGCGCTTTTGCCCTGGTATTGTTCTATTTCAGGTGGCAGGAGGCGCAGAGTTCCGCCTCGACCTTTCTGAGCCTGTAGATATGATCGCCGCCATGGGGGGTGTGGCAGGTTATGCAAAGCATTACAGAACCATCAACGAGCGGCAGGTCCGTGGGAGTTTTAAACTTCTTCCACGAGAGGGCGCCGGTGGGATGTGACAACTCTTTATGTATATTACCCTCGTGGCAGTCCCTGGTAAGGCAGCCGTAGAGACCCATGTATTTACTTTCGACAAAGCCCGGGAAATGGGGCTCATCTAAAATCTCATTAGTTATGACCGGGTTCAGGGCCACGACCGCGGTCGTCTCTATGTTGGTCTTCCATCTCAAGGCCGTCTTCTCGCCGACCTTCAGGACGCTCACTTCCTCCACGGACGGAAATGCATCAGGCTCTTCAATTTCCTTTGAGAATAGTCTACTGGTCTCGACCCTTAAATCCTCAGAGCTTGCGGTGTTGCCGAAGGGGTCTTTTGAGATAACACGTAAGACGTATTGCCTTCCCTGAGAAAGCCCGCTAACGGCCATCCTGTGGTCCCTTGTGTATTGGTCGTCGATGGAAAGCCGTGTTACGGGGGCGCCAGGAAGGCCCCATTGCACAGCCGATGTGCAGGGCTTATCCGTATCCCATGCCACCACCGCGGTATAGAATACACCCCCCCTGAGTTCCTCGACCCTGAGGTTTGTAATGAGCGGCGGCATATTGTCGTTGGTCATCTTTTCCGTGAGCGTTAGAGTTGTGAAACTTACCTCGTCTGATACGGCCTCCCTCCCGGCCCTATCCTTTACCCTGACCCTCACGGTGCTGGAGGTCTTCTCCTCCACATCGAGGAATATGAGGCTCTCCATCGCGTAAACTTTCGCAGGGATTTCCATCACCTTCTCGGCCTCTTTAATATGGCACCTTTTACAATCCCTTTCAGCGC
>JAUVFY010000124.1 GCA_030594025.1 Deltaproteobacteria bacterium
CTGCCTGCGGGCCGCATGGTCCGCAATCGACTCCACAAGGGCGTCGATATCTATCGAATCACCCTCGAGCTGCCTTTTTACCAGCTTCGAAGCAGGTGTCAATGCCTCGAACTTACGCCTCACCTCTTTGACCAACCCCCTTTTCCCGGCCAAAACCGAGCCGAAGAAGTCTTTGTCGGACCCGCAAGTCTCCGTCTCTTTTACCGTTGAAAACCCCTGCAGGTATCCCTGTTTTCTGTAGTCCCACTCCGGATAGATATATACTTTCCCGAAACCACTCTCACCTTCCACGGGTTCTTCGGAAAGATCCTCACCCTTTTCCAGGTCGGCGTCCAAAAAAGAAGCGGTCGACCTCCTGACCTCTGCAATTGTAAGCTCTTCCATTTCATCGGCTTTTTTTTCGTTTTCTTTTTCAGGCTCATCGTCAAAAGGGCGCCTTACGTTTACGAACTGGGCCCAGGAAAGGATTTTGTCATATATGTTGAGCATAAGACCCTGCTCGTTCTCTTTCTCATCGACCCGTTCCTTCCTGGCCATATATTTGTTGCGTGTGTCGGTTTCCGCTTTGCCGGGCCCCCTTAAATCCCTCGCCCTTTCAGGGTCCTTTCTTGCACCGGGGACCGTGTCGGGGTCAAGACCGCTCTTTATCCTTCCGGGTATGAGTCTGCCCCACGGGGTGAAAGGCACCATCCCCCTGTAACGTTTAAATGTTATGCCCTCGCCGAGCCATCTTTCCCTTATCTTGCCCGCAAGGTGCAAGCTTTCCAGCGGGGCGGTTGTAAGGGGACTTGCCGATGGTGCCGATGCGAGAGATTCTTTAAGGAACTCCTCCATCCTTTGCTCGGCCCTGTTTATCTGGTCTGCACGCGGCCTTCTACCGCTCAAATGTTCGGTTATAGCCCTCCAGCTTCTGAAAATCCCGGGGAAGTTGTTGTGGAGAAGACAGGAGAGCCTTACGTTTTCCAGTATCCAGTAGATATCGGCAAGGGGCCTGTCCCTTTCAAGGATAGTCCGGTTCGATGAGTCTTGCCTCAGAGAGCCCCACTTTATTTGTGCTGAGAGGAAAAAGACAAGGAGTTTGGCGAGCTCTTGCTGCTCCTTGCATGAGGGCATGTCTACTATGGATACGGGCAAAAAGAGCGTCTCCCCGTCGCTCCAGCCGAATCCGTGCTCCGGCAGGAGGGCGGGATGGGACATCTTTTTAATGACCGGGCGGTATGGTGCGGGTCGGGCGTCTCCCTTGATGTCCACCACCCTCAGCTCTCTTGCGCTTATCATCGAGGCGAGGACGCTGAATCTTTTAAGGTGTCCTCTCGTATGGAAGGGTGCGGCTCCGGCCCCCCACTTCTTGATCCGCCGGTTATTCAGGCCCTGGATGACCCTGTCGATACCCTTTCCCAAAAGATGTTCCATGCCGGGGACCGGTCCTTTATATCTCAGAATACGGCATCTACAAGGTCCATCATCGCCTTCTGAACCTCCTCGTCGTCGGTCAAGGACCTGACGATGGCTGCCTCGCACGCAGTGCGCGCCCCAAGGCCGCTTTCAATGAGCAAGGCGGCGTTTACCAGGAGCCTCGTCCCCGGAGGGTTCTCCAAGCCGGTGCATGCAAGGCCCCGCATCTTCTGCCCGAGGGAGATGAGCCTGGCCGCCGTCTCTGCTTCAAGGCCGCTCTCTTTTACGACTATCTCTGTTTCCATCCCCCCGGGCGGATAGTCGAATTCAAGGGAGACGAACCTCTGGCGGGTGCTCGGTTTCAAGTCCTTAAGTATATGCTGGTAGCCGGGGTTGTAGGATACAATGAGTATGAAGCTCTCCGGTGCCTCCAGTTCTTCTCCCGTCTTTTCAACTACGAGCACCCTCCTGTCATCTGCCAGGGGGTGTATTATAACCGTGGTATCCTTTCTCGCCTCGACCACCTCATCGAGGTAACATATCCCCCCTTCCCTTACGGCCCTGGTCAAAGGCCCGTCTACCCAGAGCGTTTCGCCTCCCTTTATGATGTACCGGCCCACGAGGTCGGTGGAGGTAAGGTCGTCATGGCAGGATACCGTATAAAGGGGGAGGCCGAGACGGTGGGCCATGTGCCTTACAAACCTTGTCTTACCGCACCCCGTCGGGCCCTTGAGCAAAACGGGCAGACGCCTTCCCTGTGCGGCCTCGAAGACCTCTATCTCGTCGGCCACCGGAAGATAGAAAGGGATTTCCTCCGCAGCCCCCTTAATCTGCTCAGCCCTTATGGTTCGGGTCGTGGATTTGTCCATACCGGCCTTCCTCTCTTACTCCTCCACCTTTCCCTTTCCGGGTGTAAAGAAGTCATAGATGTATATGGCAAGACCTGCGGCAAAGGTTATTCCGAAGAAGAACCTGAGTCCATAGAAGAGCGCCATATGGCTCTGGGTCTCCATGAAAGGCATCCCGAGCACGCGCTGGAGATATGACTGCACAATGCCCGCACCGGTCAGGCTTAGAGCAATGAATACCATGGAGACGACCATTATCCAGAAGGCTAATATTTCTGCTTTCTGGTGCGTTACCACGGTCTTTTTTATATTCGGCACCGCGTAAGAGATCATGGCGAGCACGATTACCGCATACGCGCCGAAGAATGCGAAGTGCCCGTGGCTCGCCGTTATCTGGGTACCGTGGGTGTAGTAGTTCACCTGCGGCAGGGTGTGAAGGAAACCCCATACCCCTGCGCCGAGAAAAGACAGTATTGCGGCCCCGACCGTCCATAAGACCGCCGCCCTGTTGGGGTGAACCCTTGTCCTTTTACTGACCATCTTGAAAGAGAAAGCTACCATAGCCACAAAAGGGAGGGGTTCTATGGCCGAGAAAAAACCTCCCCACGCCTTCCAGAAGGCCGGGGTGCCTATCCAGTAGTAGTGGTGTCCGGTGCCGACGAGACCGCTAAATAAGGCAAGCCCGATTATGACATAAAGCCATTTTTCGGCCACCTCCCTGTCAACACCCGTTAGCTTCAAGAGGAGGAAAGCCAGGAACGATGCCATTATCAGCTCCCATACACCTTCGACCCAGAGATGCACCACCCACCACCAGTAATACTTATCCACCGTCAGATTGGCCGGTTTGTAGAAGGCAAAGAGGTAAAAAACCGCAAGACCCGCAAAACCTACAAAGAGCACTATCGATATGCTGCTCCTCTTTTTCCCTTTTACCATCGTCATCAACATGTTGTATATGAACATCAGCACCACTATCACAATGGCGACCTTGATGATGAAGGGCTGTTCCAAGAACTCTCTTCCGTCGTGCCACCTGAAAAGATAACCAACAACCGCAGTTGCACCGCCAACCAGGAATAGCCAGAAGTGAACAAGGGCGAGTTTTGTGCTGTATATCTCGCCTTCCACCTCTTCGGGCAGAAGATAATATGCAGAGCCCATGAAGCCGAATATAAGCCAGACCACAAGGAGGTTTATGTGTATCATGCGTGCTATGTTAAAAGGTATCGCAGGAAAAAGGAAGTCGGGCCACAAGTACTGCGCGCCCGCTATCAGTCCAAAAAGGACCTGCGCGGCAAAAAGAAGCATCGCGGCCACAAAATACGGATAGGCAATACGCTGTGATTGATATTGCATGGTCTTCTCTCCCTAACTGAATTTCTGGTTAAAAGGAAATCAACCCTGTTCGTTCGGGGGCCAGTTATTGGTGTCGATATTCCCGGTCCATTTGAAGAACTCAACAAGCCCTTCTATGTCTTCTTCCGAAAGGTCAAACTTGGGCATCTTCCTGGTCGTCCCCCAGCCCTGGAGCGAGGCTGATACAAGCACAGCCCTTACAAAATCCTCACCACGCCTTTTGATGACGTTTCCCAGCTCAGGAGCATAATAGGCGCCCTCGCCAAGGAGCGTGTGACAGTCTATGCACGCATGCCTCTCCCAGACCCTCTTGCCCCATACTACCTTGTCGGTGATATCTTCAGGGTGCGTCCTTTCGGGGTAAGAGGCGTGGGATAGAAATGTAAGAATAAGGAAAGCTACTGCCGCTACCGCAGTTGACCCCAAAAACATATTTCTTGCCGAATCCTTTGTCATTATACACCCCCTCTGTTTAAACTTTACCTTTCACAACCTTTTTTTTACCCGGTATATTGCTTAGCGTTACTTTAAGGAAGTGTTAGAATTATAGCAGATTTTCAGAATTTCGCCAGCCGGGAAGGCCCACCTTGAACCGGATCATCCGGCTTTGAACCGGATCATCCGGTTCTCAATGAAAAGGGGTTACGGAGTTTCCGTAACCCCTTTATTTTATTCGGCAGCGGGGGCAGGCTAACTTTTTGATGGCATTACTACTTCCCGGGATACGAAAGCATCATTTCCCGGCACGTCCTGATATAATCAACTCCCCTGCGGGCTTATAATAGACCTTATCCCGGTCACGCACAACATGGCCGTTGATTATGACGTATTCTATGCCTTCTGAGTAGCGGC
>JAUVFY010000034.1 GCA_030594025.1 Deltaproteobacteria bacterium
GAGGTTATGACCGGGAGGTCCAGGGCGTCCTCCGGGGAGTAGGCCTTGAAGAGCTCCCCCGTTGTGTCCATTACGTAAAGCCCGTCGACCATTACGAAGGCCTCGGGCTCCCTTTCGCTTACAACGAGCTTAACCGCGTCGGGGAGCCTTCTTTTTACTTCCGCCTCTTTGACGAACGGATGGCTCATAACCCTTACTCTCGCCTCATCCAGGTCAAAGCTGAAGATGTTACTGCCCATGACGATGCCCGAAAGTTCTATTATCTCCTGGTCGTATACCCTCTCGGTGCCCTCCACGGTTATGGCCTTTACCTCGAGGTAAGGCGCGGTATGGAACTCCTCGTAGACCACGGTGCCGAGGTAGAAGAGAACCACCCCCATCAATATGATGCCCAGGGTCCTGGCCGTCCTTAAAACGACCCCCTTCACTCTCCACGTAAGGGGCTCTTTTGCCTTCCTGTTCTTGCGTTTTTTTATCTTCCTCACAGCCATAGTCGTTATCTGCCCAGGGACGCCCCGAGGAGGATCTGTTCGGCAAGGGCCTTGTAACCCATGCCCACCGAGGCGGCGGCCATGGGGAAAAGGCTCCTCTCGGTCATGCCAGGGACCGTATTCAGCTCGAGCACATAGGCCCTTTCGTCGCTTGAGAGTATCAGGTCCACCCGTGCCGCCCCGCGGCACCCGAGCGCCGTGTAAGCGTCGAGGGCCATCTGTTTTACCGTCTTCTCAACATCCTTAGAAAGCGCCGCGGGCACTTTGAAATCGGCCATCCCCTTTATGTATTTTGCCCTGTAATCGTAAATGCCCTCGGAGATAATCTCTATTACAGGCAGGACTTTCCCATCGCGTATGGAAACCGTGAGCTCCCTGCCTTCTATGAACTTCTCGGCTATTATCCTTTCTCCGTAACCGTATGCCTGTTCAACGGCCGCCTCGAGCTCAAGCGGGTCCCTGACGAGCGTTACGCCGATGGTCGAGCCCTGGCTCGCGGGCTTTACTATGACCGGCATCTCGACGCCCGATAGCCCGGGCCTTACCATCTTGAAAGGCGGTGTGGGTATGGAATGGTAAGCGAGAACCATCTTCGTGGCCACCTTGTCCATCGCAAGGGCGCTGGCAAGGACCCCGGAGCCCGTATACGGTATGTTCATGACCTCCAGGAGCCCCTGCACTGAGCCGTCCTCGCCCCACCCGCCGTGGAGCGTGACGAAGGCAATATCAATATTTTCCTCGTTTAGCTTCAGGGCTGTATCCTGTTTTGAGTCCAGGGCAACGGCCTTGTAGTCCTTTTCCTTTAAGGCCCTGGTCACTGCTTCGCCGCTCTTTAAAGATATCTCCCTCTCTTCAGAGACCCCGCCCATGAGGACCCCGACCTTTTTCATCTTGAACTCGTGCGCCTTTTCCAGGAACTCTTCCATCCCCTCGCTTCAGTCCTCTCCTACGACCTTTATCTCTGGCTCGAGCACTACCCCCCTCGTGGAGTATATCTTGTCCCTTATGAGGGAGATAATGGAAAGCACGTCGCTTGCCCTGGCGTTTCCGAGGTTTACGATGTAGTTTCCGTGGACCTCGGAGATCTTAACGTCGCCCGAGCGGACCCCCTTCAGGCCTGCCTCCTCTACGAGCTTACCGGCTATATGGCCCCGGGGGTTCTTGAAGATGGAGCCCGCGTTGGGAAGCCTTATGTCGCTCGTGCGTTTCCTCTTCTCTGTGTAGTTTTTTATCCTCTTCTTTATCTCCCCGGAGTCCTCCTTTTCAAAACTCAGGTGTACCCTTACGACCACAGAACCCTCCGGGATATCGGCGCTCCTGTAAGAAAAGTCAAGGTCCGACCTGGAAAGGAACCCCTTTTTTCCCTTCCTGTCCAGTATCTCAACGCCTTCTACCACGTCCTTCATCTCGTGGCCGTATGCCCCGGCGTTCATAATCACGGCCCCTCCCAGGGTGCCGGGGATGCCCGAGGCGAACTCGAGTCCCGTGAGGCCCCTTTCAATGCAGACGGATACCATCTTTGCAAGGCTTAAGCCCGCCCCCGCGATACAGGCCGCGGTCTTGTCGGTCTCCTCCTGCCAGGTGATGTCCTTGAAGCCCTCGGTCATGTTCACCACGAGCCCCCTTATCCCCCCGTCCCTTACGAGGAGGTTGGTGCCCGAGCCGAGGATAAGGACCGGATAGTTCTTGCTGCTGGCAAAGCTTAAAAGCTCCTTCAAGTCCCCCTCGTCCCTGGGGAAGGCCATGACGTCAGCGGGCCCTCCTATGAGGAGCGACGTATACTCGCTCATGAGCACGTTAAAAAGGACCTTACCCTTGAAGCGCTGCACGAAAAACAGGGGGTACTGTTTGGACATATACATTTCTCCTTCAATCAATAAAACTTTCGATCCCTGCCTTTTATTTTTCGCCTACCAGTTTCAGTCCTCTCTTTTTACGCTTCTTCTTTAATCTCTCCAGGAACTCCACCCCCGCCCTCCAGACGTCCCCGGCCCCCAGTGTTATAACCATGTCACCGGCCTCTGTGGCGGCCTCGAGCCTCTCCGGCACGTCCTTCAAGTCCTGAACAAAGGTTACGTCCTTGTGGCCGTGTTCCTTTATGCCCTTGAAGAGTCTTCCGGCCGAGACCCCTTTTATACTTTTTTCGCCAGCGGGGTATATATCCGTAAGTATGAGCTTTTCCGCATCGTTGAAGGCGGAGAGGAATTCGCCGAAGAGGTCCTTTGTCCTTGTATACCTGTGGGGCTGGAAGACCACCACGAGCCTTCTTTTCCACCCCTGCTTGGCTGCCTTCAGGACGGCCTTTATCTCCACCGGATGGTGCCCGTAGTCATCGACGACCATGATGCCCCCAATGGACCCCCTCGTCTGGAACCTTCTCTCCACACCGGTGAAGTCCTCGAGGCCGGCCCTTATAACCCCCGGCTCAATATCGAGCTCCCGCGCCACCGCTATCGCGGCGAGCGCGTTATAGACGTTGTGCTCGCCGGGAAGCCCAATCGTGAACTTCCCCAGACACTTTTTGCCGGCCCATACGTCAAAGGTGGAGGTATGGCCCTTCTGTACGAACTCTTTCGCATGCAGGTCGGCCTGTGCGGTGAGCCCGAAGGATACGAACCTCCTTCCTATAGAAGGCACAAGGCCCTGTAGAACTGGGTCGTCGAGGCATACGACAATGCACCCGTAAAAGGGGACCCTGTTCACGAAGTCCACGTAGGCGGCCTTCACCTCGTCCATGTCACCGTAATGGTCCATGTGTTCCCTGTCTATGTTCGTAACGACCGCGATGGTGGGCGAGAGTTTTAAAAAACTCCCGTCGCTCTCATCGGCCTCTGCTACGAGGAAATCTCCGCTACCGAGCTTTGCGTTCGCGCCGATGGAGTTGAGCTTGCCCCCGGTCACCACGGTGGGGTCAATCCCCGCGTGGGCGAGTACAGTTGCTATTATCGAGGTGGTCATGGTCTTACCGTGGGTACCCGCAACGGCTATGCTGTACTTCATCCTCATCAATTCGGCGAGCATCTCTGCCCTCGGGATTATGGGAACCTTTGCGCGCGCGGCCTCCTTTATCTCCGGGTTCTTCTCATCCACCGCCGAGGAGTAGACAACGCAATCGGCCCCGGCTACGTTCTCCCGGTCATGGCCCATATTAATAACTGCGCCCAGGGAAGCGAGCCTCCTCGTGGTGTCCGTGTCGGCCAGGTCTGAACCGGTAACTTTGTAACCAAGGTTTATCAATACCTCGGCTATGCCGCTCATGCCGCTCCCGCCTATGCCCACGAAGTGAATCCTCTTTATCTTTCCCCTGTACATGGTCTACGTCCCCTGTAAAAGCCTGGTATAGTCGTCCGCTATGGTCTCGGCCGCACGGGGTCTACCCAGGAACAGGGCCGACTGTTTTGCCCTTTCGAGATCGGCCCTGTCCTCGAAGAACCTCCTTATGGCGCCGGCAAGCGCGCTCCCGGTGAGCTCCTCCTGCTTTATCATTACCGCCGCACCCCTGTCGGCCAGATACCTCGCGTTTACCTCCTGGTGGTCGTCGGTGGAGAAGGGGTAAGGCACCAGTACGGCGGGGATGCCCAGATTGGTTATCTCGGCTATGCTCGTAGCCCCTGCCCTGCACACCACGAGG
This sequence comes from Deltaproteobacteria bacterium, assembly GCA_030594025.1. Lineage (GTDB taxonomy): Bacteria > Desulfobacterota > GWC2-55-46 > GWC2-55-46 > JAUVFY01 > JAUVFY01. The sequence goes on from JAUVFY010000034.1 coordinate 4,123, forward strand.
TCGGCCCCGGCGTAGGCGCTGGCCATGTCGTCTATGAAGCTGTGTAGCTCCACTGTGAGCCCCTTCCTCTTGTAAGCGGCCTCGGCTGCGCCGTAACCCTCGCTACCCGTCTGGTGGATGACCCGCAAGGAACTCCAGATGTCGGGCAGGTATTCGGTCGCATCGAGGAAGGCCGCGTTTATCGTGGTCGCCCCCTGGCTTCCTCCGAACACAAGGAGGTTGAACTTCCCGTTGGGGGATTTTCTTCCTGGAACGTCGAGTATCCCCTTTCTTACCGGGTTGCCGGCATAAAGGGTCCTTGCGGCCGGGAAGTATTCACCGGCCTCCTTAAATGCCGTATATATCCTGTCCACGATCCTTCCGAGGAGCCTGTTGGTGAGGCCGGGTAGTAAGTTTTGCTCGAGTATCGCGGTCTTTATGCCTAAAAGCCTTGCGGCAAGTACCACCGGGCCGGAGGAGTAACTGCCGCTCCCTATAACCCCGTCGGGCCTTATCCTTCTTAAGATTCTCATGGCCTTGAAAACGGCCGTTGTCGCCTTAAAAAGCGCCTTTAACCGGTTCAGGCCATTCCTTTTCTTAAGGCTCACCACGTCAAGGAGCTCCAGCTCAAAGCCCCGGGCGGGAACGACCCTTTCCTCGAGCCCACGCTTGCCGCCTATGAAGACGATCTCAATGGATTCGTCCCTTCTTTTGAACTCCTCGACGAGGGCCAGCGCGGGGAAAAGATGTCCCCCCGTACCGCCTCCTGCAATCACGAGCTTCATGGTTTTTTGTTTCTCCATCTACGCTTCGTTACCGTTTATATAAATATTAATGATTATCCCCACCGATACCATGCTCACCAGTAGAGACGTTCCCCCGTAGCTCACAAAGGGCAGTGGAAGACCCTTCGGCGGCAGTATCCCCAGCACAACGGCCATGTTCAACGCCGCCTGCAGGACCACCATAAAGGTGAGTCCCAGGGCCAGGTACGTGCCGAAGAGGTCTTTTGCCTTCATGGCGGTCCTCGTGCCGCTCAGGAGAAAAAGTATATAAAGGCATATTATCGTGGTAACCCCCACAAGCCCCAGCTCCTCGCCTATGACCGAAAAGATGAAGTCCGTATGCGCCTCTGGCAGGTAAAACAGCTTCTGCTTTCCCTCTCCCAGTCCAGCCCCCCATATGCCGCCGGAGCCGAAGGCCAGGAAAGACTGTATCACCTGGAAACCGGCCCCCTCGGGGTCCTTCCAGGGGTCCAGAAAGACCAGTATCCTCTGCATCATGTAGCCGAATTTGGTGACCACCAGATAAAGGGCCGGTAGCGTGAGGGCCATTAGCCCCGCGAGATGGCTCATCCTCACCCCCGCTGTAAAGTTCATTATTAGTACCAGGAGCCCCAGGGCCATGGCCCCTCCGAAGTCCGGCTCGGCCATAACGAGCGCAACGATAACGCCCGGTATGAGCACGTTGGGAAGGAAACCCGTGGAAAAACGCTTTAACCTGTCCTTCTTGGAAGAAAGCGAGTAGGCGAGGAAGAGTACCACCGCGAGCTTCGCGGGCTCCGAGGGCTGGAAGGTGATCCCGGCAATCTCGACCCACCTCCGTGCGCCCCCCACCTCGTGGCCGATGCCGGGAACGAATATTAGGCCCAGGAAAACAGCGGCCAGAATCAATATCGGGTAGGTGAGCTTTCGGTATACCCGGTAGTGGACCCTCGTGGCCAGCACAAAAAGCGCCACCCCGACAAGGGCAAAGGCCAGCTGCCTCTTGACGAAAAAGTGCTCGTCACCGAACCGGGTCATGGCCAGCACGTAACTCGTGGAGTAGACCATTACCACCCCTGCGGCAACAAGAAAGAGCGTCGTAATTATAAGCAGCCTGTCGACATCCCTCGTCCTTACCACAACGCCTCCAACCGAATCTTTTAATGCTTTTGCTAACGTTGTTCTTTTTACCGTGCGACTCGCTTAATCGCTCAAAGCGTCTCTACGAGTTTTCGGAACAACTCCCCCCGTTCTTCGAAGTTCCTGAACATGTCGAAGCTCGAACAGGCCGGGCACAGGAGCACCGTGTCGCCCGGCTCGGCCCTCTTGCGCGCGAGCTCGAAGGCCTCTTCAAGCCCGCCTGCGACCGCCGTCTCGGTGGCGTCGCCGAGGGCCTTTTTCATCTTCAAACGAGCCTGTCCCATGAGAACGAGGAACTTGACCTTGCTCTTTATAAGGTCCCTGAGGGGCCTGTAGTCGCTACTCTTATCCATCCCTCCGGCTATTAAGACGATGCCTCCCCCGGAGCCCTCGAGCGCCTTTTTGAGCGCCCCCACGTTCGTACCCTTCGAATCGTTAACAAAGCGCACCCCCTCGACCTCCCTTATGAATTCCATCCTGTGCGGAAGCCCCCCGAATCCTCTCATCGACTCCAGGGCAGTCTCCATCGGGATGCCCACTATCATCGCTGTGGCCATGGTGGCCATCACGTTTTCTAAGTTATGCAGGCCCGCGAGCTTCAACCCCTCGACCGAGCAGGCGACCTCCCGGCCTCCGCCCGAAGCGCAGACTATGTCTTTACCCCTTAAGAAAAAACCCTCTTCGAGCCTTCCGGAGGCGGTAAAGGGGACTACCTTGGCCTTCGTGATGGGGCCGGATATGGCCTCTTTAATTAGCGGGTCGCCGACGTTCACCACGGCATAATCCTCCGCGCCCTGGTTCATGAAGAGTTTTAACTTAGTCTCCGTGTACTCGTTAAAGTCCCGGTACCTGTCGAGGTGGTCTTCTGTTATGTTAAGGAGCACCCCTATATGGGGCCTGAAGTCCTTTATGGCCTCGAGGTGGAAGCTACTGACCTCGAGAACGCACCAGTCGGCCTCTTCCCTTTCGAGGTATTCGATCGCCGGCGAGCCGATGTTCCCTCCCACGAAGGCCTTTTCACCCGAGGATTTGAGGACGTTTCCTATAAGCGTGGTCGTCGTGGACTTGCCGTTGGTGCCTGCCACGGCAACTATCGGGGCTTCTATGAGACGGTAGGCGAGTTCGATATCGCTTATTATCTCAACGCCCGCCCTGCGTGCGTCCTCGAACACGGGGATGGAAAGGGGGACCCCGGGGCTTACCACTATGAGGTCCGCGCCGGCAAACTCCTCTGCCTTGTGCTCACCGGCCTCTACTCTTATGCCCATGAGCGCGAGCTCGCGCACGCCCGGGATCCTCGAGGCGGGAAGCGCGTCCGTTGCTGTAACCAGCGCACCGGTCGCCTGGAGGAACTTCGAAAGCGCTATGCCGGTCCTGCCGAGCCCCACAACAAGGACCCTCTTGCCCGAGAGCATCGTTTCGGCCCTGGCAAGTGCCGTATGTTTTTCGGCCTCTATCATCACCTTAGCTTGAGCGTGCTTATCGCCACGAGCGAAAGTATTATCGCTATTATCCAGAACCTCACGATTATCCTGGGCTCCGGCCACCCCTTGAGTTCGAAGTGGTGGTGTATGGGGGCCATCGCGAATACCCTCTTGCCCCTGAACTTGAACGACGTCACCTGGAATATGACCGAGAGGGCCTCGACCACGAAGATCCCGCCCACGATGACGAGAAGTATCTCGTTTTTTGTTATGACGGCCAGGGTCCCCAGCCCTCCCCCGAGCGCAAGGGCCCCGATGTCTCCCATGAATACCTGCGCCGGGTAGGTGTTGAACCATAGGAAACCCAGGCTCGCCCCGACCATGGCGCCCGCAAATATCGCGAGCTCGCCCGCGCCCGGTACGAACATTATCTGCAGGTAGTCGGCAATCTTTACGTGCCCGGCGAGGTAGGCCAGGAGGGTGAACGTCGCAGCGGCCACTGTCATGGGCCCTATGGCCAGCCCGTCGAGGCCGTCCGTGAGGTTCACCGCATTGGACGCCCCGGCTATAACGAGCGCCGCAAAGGGTATGTACATGATGCCCATGTCTATCTTCACGCCCTTGAAAAAGGGCACCGTTACAACGGTATCGAAATCACTCACGTACAGGACCACGGCCGCAACGAGAGCGATCAATATCTGGTAGATGAACTTCGGGGCCACGCCGAGCCCGTCGGGGTGCTTAAGCATTACCTTACGGTAGTCGTCTATAAAACCTATGCCGCCCATGCCGAGGGTTACGAAGACGAGGAGCCAAACGTACTGGTTGCCGAAGTTACCCCACAGAAAGACCGCCACCAGCACGCATACGAGTATCATCGTCCCTCCCATCGTCGGCGTGCCCTCTTTGGTTATGTGGTTCGGCGGGCCGTCCTTCCTTATTACCTCCTCGACCTGCATGACCTTGAGCTTCTTTATAAGGTAGGGCCCTATTACAAAGCTCAAAACGAGCGCCGTGAGGGCCGCATAGATGGTCCTGAAGGTAATGTACTGGAATACGTTGAATATCGTGTGGTACTCGGCCAACGGGAATAAAAAGTGATAAAGCATGTCTTACGCGATTCCTCTTTTTTATTTATTTAATTAAAACCTTTGAGACCCTCGACTATATCCTCCATGCCCACACCCCGTGAGCCCTTTACGAGTACGACGTCGCCTTCAGTTAAAACCTCCTTTAAAGCGGCGAGGGCCCGGGCCTTGTCCCTGAAGCAAAGGATTTTATCTTGCCTCATTCCGGCTTCAATTGCCCCCTGTTTTACCGCATCGGCCCTGTCGCCCAGGGTAACCAGGACCTCCACGCCGTACCCACGGGCAAGCCGGCCCACCTCGCGGTGCGCATCTTCAGAGACGCCGCCGAGCTCGAGCATGTCCCCCAGGACCGCTACCGCCCTCGCGGCCCCTTTAGGCCGCGTAAGCTTTTGAAGTGTCTCGAGGGCCGCGGCCATGCTCTCGGGGTTCGCATTGTAAGTGTCGTCGAGGACCGTCACTGCCCCGACATGTATCGACTCCATCCTTCCGCGGGGCGGACGGTAGGAGTTCAACCCTTCCAATATCTCTTCTTTCGAAACACCAAGGGGGAGTGCGGCGGCTATCGCCGCCGCACCGTTGTGAGCGTTACAGACAAGCGGGGAATGGTAACCTACTGTTATACGCTCACTACGCAAATCGTATTCGACGTTTAAGACGTCGGGGCCCGAGCCGAAGCCCTTCCCAACGATTCTTACGTCCGCGCCTTCGGGGCTTCCGAAGGTTATCTTCTCTGCCCGGGCCTCTATCGCCTCGGAAATCTTTACAACAAGCGGATCGTCGAGGTTCACCGCCATTACCGAATCGGGCCCGAGGGATGTAAAAAGCTCCTTTTTCGCCTCCATGACACCCTCGAGAGTGCCAAGGGTCTCGAGGTGACCTCTGCCGATATTCGTAATCACCGCAATGTCGGGCTTCGATATCTCGGCGAGCCTCGTCATCTCCCCGGGCTCGCTTATCCCGAGCTCCAAAACGGCCGCATCGTGGACATCGTTGAGGCCGAAGAGTGTGAGCGGCAGCCCGATCGTGTTGTTCCTGTTCCCCTCGGTCTTTAAAACCTTTCTCTTAATGCCCAGGATAGAAACGGCCATCTCCTTTGTCGTGGTCTTTCCGGAGCTACCCCCGATGGCAACGAGGGGTACCCGGTTTGAAATCCTTACATGGATGGCCAGGTCCCCGAGCGCCTTCAAAGTATCCTCGACACGGATAACGTTAAATGACCGTGGAAGCCCGTCGGTCTTCCTTCCCACCACGGCCCCCCAGGCCCCCCTGGACGCGGCCACGCCCGTAAACGCGTGCCCGTCGAAGTTCTTTCCCCTGAGGGCAAAGAATATCTCGCCGGCTTCGATGGTCCTCGTATCCGTGGATACACCCCTTACCGGCCCTCCCCCGGGCCCCTGTAAAAGCCTCCCGCCGGTGGCCTCTAAGACATTTTTAAGCTCAAGCTTCATCCGTTAATTCTTTCAATTCTTTTATTTTTTTTATTTTTTTTACTTAAGCCCGGCCCCCTGCCCTCCGGCCTCGGCATGGGCTATTACTTCCTTTAAGACTTCCCTGTCGTCAAAGCGAAGACGTTTGCCTTTTACTATCTGGTAGTCCTCGTGGCCCTTGCCCGCTATGAGGAGTGTGTCTCCCGGGCGGGCAAGCGAGACAGCCCTGGTTATGGCATCGGCCCTTTCAGGTATCACGGTGTAGCCTTTTTCTTCGATTGCCATTTCCGGGTCGTACCTTTTGACCCCCTTAACCCCCTTAACCCCTTTGATGCCCGCCTCTATCTCCTTTATGATTTCGAGCGGGTCCTCGTCCCTCGGGTTGTCCGAGGTTACTATGGTTACGTCAGAGAGCCGCACTGAGACCTCTCCCATGAGGGGCCTTTTTTTCCTGTCCCTGTCGCCCCCGCACCCGAAGACCGTAATAATCCTCCCCTCCCTTACGGACCTCAACGCACTGAGCACCCTTTCGAGTGCGTCCGGCGTGTGCGCGTAGTCCACATAGGCCTTGAACCGGCCGGGCACTGGCCGGGTGGCCGTTTCGGTGACCATCTCGAGCCTTCCGGGCACGCCCTTGAGCGCGTTAATGCCCCTTGATATAAGGGGGGCCTCGATATTGGCTGCGAACCCGACCGCCACGGCCGCCA
>JAUVFY010000182.1 GCA_030594025.1 Deltaproteobacteria bacterium
CTCATCGGCCTCGGAAACCGCCATGAAACCTTCTGGAAGACGCGCCGTAAGTTCGTAAAAACCCAGCCCCTCTATCACGGGATACCACACGCCCGTAAGAGATATTCCCTCTTCGCTTATAAGGCCCCTTTTCAGGACCTCTCTTTCGTCTCCCGTACCGAATACCCCCTCGTAGGCTATCTCGAGCGTGCCTTTCGGGCTCTTGAACTCACCCCCTTTAATTTCCGCTTTAAGGGGCTCTCCGTTGAGCCTCATTGATAAAATTCTGAGGCCCCCCACCGAGATTAATGTTTCATCCGGCAGAGTTATGGTCGAAAGACCTTCTACGAGGTTCCTTTTGACGTCAAAGGTGACCTCGAGCCTGTAAACCGGAAGGTCCTTCGCCGCCCCAGCCGCCTTAGCTGCAATTGCCTCCGAACAGGGGAAGAGTCCGCTTATAAGGAGTGCAAGGAAAAGTGTTTTTAGGGGGCAATATCTATTTTTCATTACGATATTTGATTATAGGTACCGTGCGGGGTTTTGTCAATACGGGCAGGGCCACCGGTTGAGGCGTAATTTACTGATTTTAAAGGAAAATTCTGGTGGGACGCTTAATGGCGCCATTTACTGGCGAGCAGCCTGTCCTCGATAATGTCAAGGGCCTTTCTGCCCACTTCCACCGACAGGTTCGTCTGGCTAAGGGCCTCAAGGTATGATTTGCCGATGAGTTCTCCCAGGGGAGGCGGGTTGTAAAGAAGCTTTTTTATGATCAAGGGGTTATAGGTAAGGGGGTCGTAGTCTTTATCGAGATACCCTTTCTCTATCATTCTCTTCTCGAGTGTGGTGCCTGGCTGTATGGCCAAGAAGAATATCCAGGGATATACGCGCTCCCTTCCGAAAAGCTCATATAATTCCCTGCAGCCCCTTATCGTTTCAAGAAGTGTTTCAGGGGTCTCGCCAGGGGCGTTCAAGGCCAGGTAGAGTTTCACCATCTGGTTGGAAAACCCGGCCTTCTTTATCAACTTAAAAGCCTCCATCTGCTCGGTTAGTTTATAATCGAGGTCCATGTCGTCTATTAACTTTTGCGAACCTGTAAAGGAAAGGTCGAAACAGCTCACCCCCGACTGGATCATCTTCCTGGCCATGGAATAATTGATGTTTTCTATCCTGGTATAGCCGGTCCAGGTTACATCGAGTCTTTCTTTTATCAGTCTGTCCAGGAGCTCTTCCATTACCGGAAGGTACCTTTTCGAGGAGATGAACTGAGAATCTGTAAACCAGATTTTTTTTACTCCGTATCTCTTCGAAAGCGTGGAGACGTCCTTTACCACTACGTCCGGCTTCCGGCCCCGTTCCTTTTCCCCTTCTATGACATTGTAAATACAGAAGGCGCAACTGTAGGGGCATCCCCTCTTGGTCTGCACCCCCACCTCCTCGTCGAGGAACTGGTAAAATTCGGGAAATATCTCCGTTATGTACTGGAAGTCCGTTGGGGTAAATTCTTCGAGCTTTATGAATTCCCGGGCACTGTGCCTTACCAAACGTCCGTCCTCGACGTAAACGACCTTTTCATCGTCCAGGGCCCTGTCCTCCAGGATCTTAAGCATAGCCCTTTCGCCTTCGCCGTCCACGCCGATGGTGCCTTCGGGGAGCCTTTGTATGAGCTCGTTCGGGAAACAGCTAAAAGCCGTCCCGCCCACTACCAGCCGGGATTGAGGGGATAACTTCCTTGCCAGGTTTATATAGGAAATATTTCTTTGCAGTTGATATATGAAGTCCGAGACCAGCCTAAAAGCGGCATAAACAGAGTATATCTTGTCTGTCAGTCTTTTCGAGTAATCGAACTTAAAGAGGGAGTCCAGCGCAGGGGTGGTGTCATTGGGGGCGAAGGTCTGGATGTTACGCCACGAAAAGGCTATTACATCGGGCCTCGAATACCTTATCGCCTCTTTAAGGTATGCCCTCCTCCTGTACGGGGGGATGAGGGAAAGCTCGATTATCCTTTGTTTCGTTGCCGGGCTGTGTTTGTGTACGTAGTCGGCGATACTTATAAGCCCGCCGGGATATATCTTCCAGCACGGCAACCTTACGTATAATATTGACTTCATTTTACCAGAATGTGTGCCCACTTATATTTTTTCCAAACACATACCCCAGAAAACTTCAGAGAAAAGATTATATTGTTTTAACCCCAGAAAGGCAAGTTTTTTTAACGGGTCCGTAAGAAAATACCGCACCGGTCAACCCCTGAAAGGGAATCCCCCCGCTTAGGGCCACCTGGAGGAGCCCCCGTTACATTAAAAATCCTTTTTAGAATGCGGGGTTAAGATAAAAGGCCGGATTGAAGGGGCACGCGTATTTAGTTTTTATACCACCCCATGGCTAACGGGCTTTGAGCCATTTTCAAACCGCCTTGACAAAAACAAGAGTTCACGCTAATATATTAGGTGGATTTTATCTAAGGAGAGGTAGGATGGAACGGAAGATCTTGAGATATCTCGTTTTTGTTGCCGTGGTCGCTATTTTCCCGGGAGGCCCCCTTTCCGGCACCACTGCTGACGGCGCCCTTAAGAGGCTAACCGTGCCGGAGCTCAAGGCCATAATGGATAACGGGGAAGCGGTTACGATTATCGATGTGCGCACCCCGGAGGAGTACCGGCAGGGGCATATCCCGGGAAGCATATCCGTCCCCCTCGATACGATTAAGGACCTGGAGTCGGTCTCATACGAAGGCAGCGTGGTCCTTTACTGCACAGCAGGAGTAAGGAGCAAAAAGGCCAGCAAGATGTTCGCCGCCAAGGGTCTGGTAGATCTGATGGATTTGAAAGGCGGTATAAATGACTGGGAAAGCTCCGGCGGCGATCTGGTTACGGATGAAAAGGAGGCCTCGGCAAACGAGGAGGAGGAAGATTACTTTTTCACCGGCACGCCCCCAGGAGCCACCGTACCGAAAGGGGTATGCGAGATTGGCATTGCCCCTAACATGAAGCTCGGAGAGGAAAA
>JAUVFY010000056.1 GCA_030594025.1 Deltaproteobacteria bacterium
GGCATAGACCTTTCAGAGGCCGCAATAAAAGTCGCAAAAGAACACGCAAAGGAGTCGGGCCTCAAGATAGACTACAGGGCCATTTCTCTTTCGAAACTCGCCCAAGAGGGGACAGAGCCGTTCGATTCTGTAGTCTTGAGCGAGGTCCTCGAACACACCAACGACCTCAAGGGGCTTGTAAGGGACGCCTCGAGGCTTCTAAAAAAGGGCGGGGTTTTTCTTTTCAGCACCATAAACAAGACCCTCAAGGCCCGGTTTCTCGCCATATTCATAGCCGAAGACGTCCTCGGCATGATACATCCAGGGACACACGAATTCAAAAAGTTCATAAAGCCCTCACAGCTCACGGGCCTTCTCAGGGAAAACGGTGTATTAATGGAAGAGATAAAGGGAATGACCTACGACCCCCTGGCGTTAAAATTCAGGTTGTCTTCAAATACATCGGTAAATTACCTGGGCTACGGTGTAAAGGGGGTCATGGACCCCTCTCATTAGACCCCTTTTCTTGGGGGGGGTCATGGACCCCCTTTCTTGGGGGGCCATGGACGCTTGTTTTTTACCGCGGGTATCAGGGTAAAACTTAAAACCCATTTAATTGCGAAAGACCAGGGTTTATTTATTATAAAAATATAAAAAAACGGCCCCGTAAGAAAAACACAGGCCAAAAGAAAAGCACGCCCCCCTGCGTGCGGGGCTTAATTACCTTAAAGAGGCCCCCCTGGCCCCCTTCGTCTCCTTCGCCCCCTTGGCCCCCTTCGCCCCCTTGGCCCCCCTCTCCTCTATCATCAAAAAGACCCTTAAAAGGTTCAATATCTTCTTCCTTCCATCCCCGGACAGGCGTCTGAACCCATCGACCAGCTCCACGACCCCGTCTTTTCCGTTGTCTCCGTCAGGCCCTCCGGTCATATCGCCTTTACCCGTCATGACCCATTCCCTTTTCGCTGAAAAAAGGCACTCGAGGGCGACAAGAAGCGGGCCTGTGGGGGCCCTCTTTCCGTTTTCCAGGTCAGACAATGAACTTCGCGAGATGAGGACCTCTCGGGCAAAAACCTCCTGGGGGAGGTTGTATTTTTTCCTCAAGGCCCTTATCCTTAGTCCTACCTCCTTCATGTTACTTACCCTGGGGTCGTCCGCGATCCTAAGCATGACATTATCCTTTCTGTTTAATTTAAGAGTATTAAATACCCTTGCCAGCAATATTTTAAATAAATTATAACACTTGTTTTTGCTTTGTCAAGTAATATTTTACTATTTGTTTAATTTATCTGTGGAGGTAAACATGGTGGATAAACGGAAGGGTGTTTTATTTTTGGTAATGGTCAGTCTTATTTGCCGGATTTATTCCTTAGATGCCCTTTCTGACTCAGCCTTTTCTATCTCGCTTGCGATCTCCTTTACCGCGCTTACAGGGTCCTGGGCGTCCCTTATGGGTCTTCCGACCACGATGTAATCGGCGCCGTTATAAACGGCCTCATAAGGCGTGGATATGCGCTTCTGGTCGTCCCCCTTAACGCTGAAGGTTCGGGGTCTTATCCCCGGGGCAACTACCAAAAAATCCGTGCCGAACTTCTGTTTAACGTCTTTCGCCTCGAGAGCCGAGCAGACAACACCGGCGCACCCCGCGAGTTTCGCAATCCCTGCCCTGTGCAAAACGAGCTCCCTGGGTTCTTTGAATCGTTGGTCTATTCCCATGTCTTTGAAGTCATCACCCGAGAGGCTTGTAAGCACCGTAACGCCGAGGACCTGTGTATCGCCCTTTTCAGCGGCAACGGCTTTAATGAGCTCACTCGTATCGCAGTGAACAGAGACGAACCCGACGCCAAACTTTACGGCGGACCTGCACGCACGCTTTACGGTTTCCGGTATGTCGTGGAACTTAAGATCGAGGAAAATCCTTTTCTCATGGACCTCGGCCTTAACGGCCTCTACTACCACAGGGCCGCAGCTTACGAAGAGCTCGAGCCCTATCTTAAATACCCCCACATGGTCCTTTAGGAGCCTCGTGAAGCTTATGACCTCCTCAAGGGTGGAAACGTCGAGGGGGAAGATTATCCTTTCCCTGGGGGATATATCAGCCATATCGTTTAGGATGTGTTGAGCTTTTTTTCTCTTTTTTCTTTTTTATCTTTTTTTTCCTTTAAGCGGCCCCGGTCTTGTTCGTACAAGCGAAGCAGGTCCCCTTTTGCATATACCGCTTCCATCTTGCAATGCCTCTCGATCGCCTCCCGGCCGCCCTCCTGCCTGTCAACGAGCACTATGACCTTAAGTACTTCAAACCCCGCCTCCCGGGCCCTCTCGATTGCCTTTACGGTAGATGCCCCGGTGGTTACAACGTCGTCTACAATTACTACCCTGGCGCCGGGCTCGAGGTTTCCCTCTATCCACCTCTGGGTCCCGTGCTTTTTCGCCTCTTTCCTTACGACGAAGACCTCGACGGGCTTGCCGTTGAGTTTGCTTATGAGCGCGGTCGCATAGGCTATGGGGTCGGCGCCCAGGGTAAGCCCTCCTATGCCGTCCACCGGTTCGTCTTTAATCCTTTCAAAAAATGCCCTGCCCGCAAGTTCCATCCCCTCCGGGTTATAAAGGGTCTTTTTTACATCAATGTAGACGTCGCTTTTTTTGCCCGAGGAGAGCATAAACCCCCCGTGCGGGTCGTAGCGAAAGGACCTCTTGTAGAGTAAGTTTAGAAGTGCCCGGGGCATATTAGAAAAGATTATACGAGTCAGGTAAAAGAGTCAAGGGGTTTGAATTCTTGAGCGGAAGCCTTTAACGTCGGGGCTTTTTTGGGTAGCATCGAGGGGCTCAGGAGGGCTCTATGTACTCAAAGACCTTACCTTCGTAGTTTCTTAAGACAACCTTGCCCTTTTCATGGACAATCGTGTGGGCAGGGCCCACGGGTATCTTCCCGCCCCCTCCGGGTGCATCTATTACGAATGTGGGCACCGCATAGCCTGTTGTGTGCCCCCCGAGCTTCTCTATGATGTTTATACCCACGGAGACCGGAGTCCTGAAGTGTGCGGTGCCCACTGCAAGGTCGCACTGGTACAGGTAGTACGGGCGGACCCTGATTTTAAGGAGTTCGAGCATGAGCTTTTTCATTATGGCGGGCCTGTCGTTTATGCCCTTCAAAAGTACCGTCTGGCTTCCCAGGGGAATGCCCGAATCTGCGAGCATCGCGCAGGCCCGTTTAACCTCCGGGGTAATCTCCCTGGGGTGTGAAAAGTGTATGCTTACGAACATGGGGTGGTAACGTTTGAGCATTGCGGCGAGCTCATGATCCACCCTCATTGGAAGTGTTACGGGGACCCTCGTTCCTATCCTTATTATATCTACGTGGGATATGGAGCGCAGGCGCTTTACGTAGTACTCAAGGTGTTCGGTCTTGAGCATCAGCGGGTCACCCCCGGAGATGAGCACATCCCTTACGGACCGTTTGGACCTTATGTACTTGAATGCCTCCTCAAAACGCTCTATGGACATGGGGGGCTCTTCTACGCCCACAAGCCTGTTCCTCGTACAGTAGCGGCAGTACATGGCACACGAGTCGGTTACCATCAAGAGCACCCTGTCCGGGTACCGGTGCACGAGCCCCGGCACCGGGGAATGGGAGTCCTCGCCGCAGGGGTCCACCATCTCCTCTTTGGATACGGTCAACTCTTCTATCCTGGGGATAGCCTGTTTGCGTATGGGGCAGTTGGGGTCAACTCTATCGATAAGAGAAAAAAAGTAGGGCGTTATGGCCATTGCCAGACGCCCCTTTGATTTTTTGAAGCCTTCCTTTTCCTCAGGGGTGAGCCTTATGAGCTTTCGTATCTCCTCGAAGGAGGTTATACGGTTTTTTATCTGCCACTTCCAGTCACCGCTCCCGGGGTGGCTCTTCGGGTCCGTGTATATCTCGGGTCGTAGGGTCCTTGCCAGATTGCTTCGGGATGAATCGGCGCTTATTGAAGGCCCTGCCATCGACTCCTCCTACCCTTTATCCGGCTTTTCGTTCTTTATAAGGCTCATCTGGGGGCCCGTGAGTTCCTCCATGGCCTTTTCGTATGCGACCTTATATTTGAAGCCCTTTTTCAGGTACTTCCAGATGCACTCTACCTTTTTCACGTCCTCGTCGGTATACTCCCTGAACTCCTTATCTCCTATTACGGTCTTCTGGGGCTTTATGTATCCCTTCTGTTCGAGGTAGTAGAGCTTCTGTCTCGGGATGTCGATTTTTCTCAGGAGCTCCGGGGTTCTTATGCCCATCCCTTCTCCAATATAAAATCATTTTTAATATTAATATTTAAATTGAATTTAAATTTATAATAGCATTAAATTTAAACTTGTCAAGAAAAAAATCATGCTTTCTGGGTATTGACAAATCGAAAAAAAGTATTTTAATCAAAACATAATTTAAAAAGGGACATATAATCTGTGTTAAGTTTCTTCCTTCATGATCCTCTATCGTCCCTTCATTATAAATCTACCTAAAGAACAAGACACTTCGGCGATTAATAAAGTTAGACCAAGGCAACAAGGCAGGTATGTCTATTGCGGCCCTTCTTAGTATCTTCCCCGCACCGCTCTTTTGAACCCATGAAGTATCTGCTATGCCAAAGGAGGAGATAAAATGAAAAAACTCATCAGTTTTATCTTGATAATCCTCTTTGTGGTGGTAAGCTCTATCCTCATCCTTCCCAGAGAGAGCAAGGCCGTCGCTTCCTTTGCAAGAGAGCTGGGGCAGTCATGTACACTCTGTCACTGGGCTGTCCCGAAGCTGAACCACTTCGGCATAATGTACAAGTACAACGGCTACCGCATGACGCCGGGCCAGAGCGTGGATGTCTGGGAATTTAAGACCGTTCCCTTAACTTTTCTAATCGAGGTAGAGGGCGAGGTAAACAGGGGGGTATAGAGCATGAAAATGACCTTAAGGTCGAGGAGCTTGAGATAATGTTCGCCACGGCCATGGGAGAGCGCACCTCTGCCTTCGCTGAAATCGAATTCGAGCCAGAAGAAGAGGAGTTCGACTCAATGGGCAGGGTACAGCTGGACCTTACCAAAAAAGGCAACCTCAACATAGCCGCCGGGAGACTGGATATCGACTTCCCCTTCCTATCACATCACAGGCGGCTTATCAAACAGCACCACCTCGCCGAGTCCATAGGCTACTTTTCAGAGCTACGGCGATAGAACTGAACGGCCAGGTTCGGACCCAGGGCCCCATATCGACATACAGTTATAACGCAGGTGTCTTAAGGGATGAGGATGTGAAACGCCAAACCAAACTCGCCTCTTATTACGCGACCCTGACCCTCGGCATCAAGGGCCACTTCCTCGGCCTCCATTACCGCTTTGCCAAGGAGAACCAGGCAGGCAGGGACGAGGACGTCCAGAGATTCGCTATCGCCCCTGAGCTCTATATAGGCCCCTTTGTCATCACCCCAGCTTACTTCTACGCTAATTTCGATAACTTTGGTGGCGGAAAGGATTTAGAGGCCAATAACTTCTTGGCCGTGGTTCTCTACAAACCCACAAACAACATCATGCTTGGGTTGAGAGGGGATTACATAGACGTGGAGCAGGGCTCCCTGGATGGCGATGTGACCGCTATCACTGTAAATGCCACCTACTACTTCCTCCCCAATGTCTATCTTATAGCCGAGTACCGCAACATAGCGCACGATGACCTTGACCTCGACTTTGACGAGGGAGGGGACGTCACTCTTGCGCCCGACGACAGGACAGAGGAGAAGTACAGGCTCTTCTTCGTGGCTGTCTTCTGAGGGTTTGGTAAAAGTAACCTCACCGCGGATAGAAAAACCCGGCCTGTGGGCAAGACTCACGGGCCGGATTTTTTTCTTGAACCCCCCGGGCGGAGGCTTTAAAGTAAAAAGATGTGTTCAAACATGAAACCCGACATCGAGAAATTCTTTACCTCTTGGGTTACCCTCTTTGCCCTTCTTATCCTTGCAGGCTGTGCAGGGCCCCTTGCCCTCGACTACAAGCCGTCAAGAGAACCGCCTTTTAAACTGAAAAGGCCGGCAACGCTCCACATCGTACCATTCACCGATTCGAGGGAGACCGACGATAAGGCCCTGGCCGGGACCATCAACGAACCCGTCTCCGACATGACAGGCACCAGGCTCATACTCGCAGAAGACGTCTCCGCCGTGGTCACAGATGCCCTCAGGGAGGAATTCTCAGCCGCAGGCTTTACCGTATGGGTCGGCCCGGAGGGAGAGGCAAAGGATGCTGCCCTGGTACTTACGGGGGAGGTAAAAAAATTCTGGCTCCACATAGGTACAAGGGACGAGGTGGAGATAGAACTCTCTTCCAAGATAACGGACGGGAAGACCGGAAAGGTCCTCTGGACGGGTGTCACAGGGGAGAAGGGGGACCGCTTCGCCGGGGTCACGGGGAACACGAGGAAAAAGATTTCCGAATACCTTTCTAAGACACTTGAAAAGGCCCTCGAAAAGATAGTGGAAGAAGGGACTAAGATTGCAGAAGCACAGGCTGCGGGCACAACCGTCGCCCCCACGCCCGTAGAAGCCCTTACCGAAGGAACGGGCACAATCGTTATAACGACGGATCCGCCGCGGTCGAAGGTCTATGTCGGAGACGTTTACTACGGGCTCTCACCCATCTCTATCGACTTAAAGCCGGGCATATATGAAGTGCACGTTAAGCTAAAAGGCTTTAAGACCGTGAGCGAGAAGGTGGCCATAAGAAAAGGCGTTACCGTCGAGCTTGAGGTGGAGTTCGAGGAGTGAACCCCCGCATAAATTCATAAACGAATTTCATGCGAGTGTGTGATAAAAACGGGTCTTTAGAAGAGTTTTGGATAAATGGTCAGCCCCCCGGTTAAAGACCAGTCCTCTGTCTCGTCGTTCAGGCCTATGCCCCCTGCGGCATCGAGGACCACCCCCTCGAAAATCTCCCACCTTACGCCTCCCCTTAGAAGGGACCGGTCGTTATTTTCCTGGCCAAAGGCCTGGCCGTTTATCTCTACTACGAGCTCAAGGGGGTTTGTCGGGACGACCACCGCGAACCCGTAAGTGAAAACGTCGTCCTGGCCGCCTGCGGGCTGTGGGTCGCCGAGTATCGCGAGCCCGGCGTTTACGTGGACAATGCCCCTTTCGATGTTTTTACTGAAAAGAAGGGACGCGAAAAAGTCCGTCTCATCGGTCCCCAGCCTGTCGTCTCTGTTCGCGTTGGGAAGTTTAGTGCCGAACCTCAAGCCCACCGCCGGGTACGCGGATTCCTTGAAGATGCCTATCTTTGTGAAAAGCCTCAGGTCCCCTGAGCCGTACTCGTCGTCTCCCCTGTCCTCATCGAGGCTCAAAAGATCATAGATGGCCTGAAGCTCGACCCTCTCGCTAACCCCCAGGGCCGCCCCAAAGACAGGGGCCCTCAGAACCTCCCTGTCCCTTCCGAGGGTGTCGAAGGGAAGTATATTATCGTCCTGGTACTCGATGCCGAGACTTAACTGTAGGGTACCCTTTTCTATAGGCCA
>JAUVFY010000171.1 GCA_030594025.1 Deltaproteobacteria bacterium
ATCTCGTCGACCTCCTCTTTCCTACATTCACCCCTGTAAAGGCGGTTCGGAGAATTGAAGACCAGGCCCGCATCTTTGCCGATATTCTTGTATGCATGAACCACTCCGGGCGGGACCTTGACCAATGTAATCCTTCCCTCAGGGGCGTAGATTACGGCTTTCTCCCCTGAGCTTTTGGAGCTGTCTCTATTATCCCAGAGGTAGACCTTGAACTCGGTAGTGCCCATGAAGCAGAAGATGTCGGTCTGTCGGCGGTGCTCGTGTGGGCCCCGGCCCATGCCGGGGACCGTGGAGGAGACGTATGCCATCCGTGGATGGAGCTCGCTATCAAGCTCGTCGGTTCTGAAGAGTTCAGCGAGCCAGCCACGCTCGTCGGCGTGCATCTCGAGTTCCCTCACCTCCACGCCCTCAAGGTCGGGGGCCGTGGGTTCTTCTTTTTTTAGCATCTTCGGGTATCCTTTTTAATAGCTTCAAGGTCGTGTGAGTCAAGGAATCTCTTGAGCGCATCCCGCCAGTGGGGTATGTCGCTGCCAATGGCCACCCTGTACCTGGTCTTGTCAAGGACCGAGTAACTCGGCCTCGGGGCTGGCCTCGGGAATTTTTTTGTTAATACGGGCCTCAGGGCCTTTAACTTAAGCCGCGTCCCTTTGCTTTTGAGAATTTCGACTATCTCGTATGCGAAGTCATACCAGCTCGCGACACCCTCGTTCGAGAAGTGGAATATACCCTTACATCCTGCCTCGACGAGGCTCGCGACAGCTTCAGCGAGGTCGACCGTGTACGTGGGGCAGCCCACCTGGTCAACGACCACGTCGACCGATTCCCTCTCGCTTAAGAGCCCGATCATCGTCTTTACAAAGTTCGGGCCTTGAAGTCCGTAGAGCCAAGAGGTCCTTACTATGAGCGAGCCGGGAAGTATCTTCCGGGCGTTTATCTCCCCGGCGAGCTTGCTCTCCCCGTAGACGTTTACGGGACCGGTCGGGTCGGACTCATTATAGGGGGTGTTCTTCTTCCCGTCGAAAACGAAGTCCGTGGAGATGTGGACCAGGGCCGAGCCCACCTCGCTCGCCACCGTGGCGAGGTTTGCCGGGCCCTCGCCGTTTATCTTGAATGCAAGCTCACGCTCTTTCTCTGCACTGTCAACGGCGGTGTAGGCCGCGCAATTCACGACCACATCGGGCCTGAGCCCTTCTATGGTCTTTTGAACGGAGTTTATGTCAATAATGTCGAACTCCGGTCTCGCCCCCTTCAATACCTCGTGGCCCCTTTCGGCCAGCATTGCCGCGAGGTCGTGGGCGAGCATACCATTTGCGCCTGCAATGAAGACCTTCATGGTCAGAGCTTGTTTGCACCTGTGTCGGCAACCAGCTGGTTGGCGTGCAAGAGGGATGCGAACGTGCCGGCGTCGGTCCACCAGCCGTCGAGCTCGCTCCAGGTCATATTGCCACTCTCTATATAGGCGTTATTCACGTCCGTTATCTCCAGCTCCCCCCTTGCGGAAGGTTTCAGTGTTTTAACTATGTCGAAGACGGTGTTGTCGTACATGTATATCCCGGTCACCGCGTAACCGGAGGCGGGCTTTGCCGGTTTCTCCTCTATCCTCACGATCCTTTTTCCGTCGAGGACCGGCACGCCGAACCTTTCGGGGTCCGGGACCTTCTTAAGCAGTATCTTTGCCCCGCCTTTCTGCTCCCCGAAGTCCTCGACCGCCGCCCTTATGTTCTTTTCTATAATGTTGTCACCCAACACCACGCAGACCCTTTCACCCTCGGCGAAGTGTTCTGTCAGGCCCAGTGCCTCTGCTATTCCGCCTTCGCCTTCCTGGTAGGTGTAATTCAGGTGTTTGAGACCGAACTCCTTGCCGTTACCGAGGAGCATCAGGAAGTCCCCCGCGTTGTTCCCCCCCGTTACTATCATGATATCGTCTATGCCGGCGTTGACGAGACACCTGACGGGGTAGTAAATCATGGGGCAGTCGTAAACGGGCAGGAGGTGCTTGTTTGTGACCCTGGTTAAGGGCATGAGCCTTGTGCCGAGCCCGCCTGCAAGGATAACCCCTTTCAAAGTTACCTCCTTTTTATCGTCATGTTCCGGAGCCCCCTTTTTTGTCGAGGGGGGCAGTTAACTGGTGATTTTATCAGGCCAAAACGGGCGTGTCCAGAGGATTGTAATCAGCCCCCCGGGCCAATCCTCAGAAAATCTTTCAGGAAGCGGAAAAGGTAAGCAACGAGACGGCCTTTGCGGGTATTCATATAGCGGTCCGCCTCCCTGGAGAGATAGCCGCTGTGAACCATGTGCTCGAGCCTCCTTGAAAGCACGCGGTCGAAGCTGTAGACTTTTCTTATCTCGTCGAAGTCATGGCTCTTTATCGCAGATTTTTCTATCTCTATCATGACCCTTACAGAGATGGACCTGTCAACTATAAAGTAGAACTGGCAATAACCGAGGAAAAGAAATATGTACAGAAAGAGCCCGCTCAGGAATACGAGCGCCCCCTCGAGGGAATAGATCCCCTGCCAGGGCGGGAGCAAAAAGTAGGCGATGACGTAAAAGGGCGCCAGAGAGAAGAATATCACCGAAAGCGTTTTGAAACGCTCTTCGGGCTTCAGGTAGCGGAATATAATGACATGGAGCAAAAGAAAGAGTAAAAAACATACCAGGCCCGTAAGGGTCGCCTTTACCATCTATCCTCCTGAAACGGGTAATTTTCAGGTTTACCGGTCTAATTTACAGCCTGCTTTTGCTCCGGTCAAACCACTTCCCCGTCAACTGGGTGAGTGGGTGAGAAGGTGAAAAACAATCACGGGGTCTTTTTAAAGCCCCATCCGGCCTTCTGATTAATCCCCGCCGCCACGTATAAGTTTCCACATATCGTATGCATACGTCAACCCTTTTCACGGCATATGCCCGGGCGAGCCGGTGCCCGGGGTTTAACGGGCGGTAAAGATTTAAGGGGTCTTATTTATAAAGGGCGGGGAGGTTAAGGGGGGTATGGTTCGCGCAGGGCACGGTTAGACGTAACTGAAATATTGCTTGCAAGGTCTCGGAGTTGGGGCCCGGGGATGTCTGAGCCGGGGGGGACGGCTGGGGTAGTCTGAGATGGGGCCGGGGGTGTTTAAGGAAAAAAGGGGGAATGAGCCCGGGCGAGGGAATATGAGCCCCAACTATAAAATATTGGCCCGTAAAGAAAAAAAGGAAATATGGGCCCGGGGTGCGGAAAAATGAGCCCG
>JAUVFY010000119.1 GCA_030594025.1 Deltaproteobacteria bacterium
GCGAGCGGTTTACGTGTTTCGAACCCCAAAACTCCGCGGACCGATTTATCAATCCCTGTGCGGTAGCCACCTGCGGTGGGGCAATTTATGGGCGAGCGGTTTACGTGTTTCGAACCCCAAAACTCCGCGGACCGATTTATCAATCCCTGTGCGGTAGCACCAGAAAAAGATTTTATTTTAAGCGCACTTGTGGTATTAAATAGCACTTGGCAAGATTCAATTAAAGGTCTTTGAAAGGGGGGTACTGGGGGCTTTCCCCCATAAGGGCATGCAAAAGATAGACTACAAAGCCACACTGAACCTTCCCAGAACAGAGTTTCAGATGAAGGCCTCGCTTCCGAAGAGAGAGCCGGAGATACTCAAGAATTGGGATGACGAGGCGCTCTACGACGGGATAGAGGAGGCTGGAAGGGGTAAGAGTAAATACACCCTCCACGACGGCCCCCCCTATGCGAACGGCAATATACACATGGGCCATGCGCTGAACAAGATCCTTAAGGACATGGTCGTAAAGAGTAAATTCATGGCGGGCTATTCGACCGACTATGTGCCCGGCTGGGACTGCCACGGGCTGCCCATAGAGCTACAGGTGGAAAAGGGCCTCGGCGGGAAAAAAGAGGGTATCGCCAAGACCGAGATAAGGAAGATGTGCAGGGCTTACGCGGATAAATACGTAAAAGTACAGCGCGAGGAGTTCAAGAGGCTCGGTGTATTCGGCCAGTGGAACAGCCCTTACCTTACGATGGATTTTTCCTACCAGGCTACCATCCTCACGGAGTTCGGGAAGTTCGTCTCCGGGGGGCACGTCTACAAGGGTAAGAAACCGGTCCACTGGTGCGCGTCCTGCCAGACAGCCCTTGCAGAGGCTGAGGTGGAGTATTCGGACAAGACCTCGCCTTCGGTCTACGTGAAGTTCAGGGTAAAGGACCCCAAGGGGAAATTCTCGGTGGACGCCGAAAAGGGCACTTACATCGTAATCTGGACGACCACACCGTGGACTCTGCCCGCGAACCTGGCCATTGCGCTTCACCCCAAGGAGAGCTACAGTCTTGTCAAAACGCCCGCAGGGGAGTTGATTTTGAACCAGGAGCTTGTAAAGCCGTGCATGGAAAAATTCGGCTTCAAACAAGGAGAATACGAGGTCACAGTAGGTGCATGGGCTGGACAGGAGCTCGAAGGTATTGTCTGCGGGCACCCATTTATAGACAGGGATTCGGTCGTCGTAACCGGGGACTTTGTCACTACTGAAACTGGAACCGGCTGCGTCCATATAGCCCCGGGCCACGGCCAGGACGACTACGACCTGGGTCTCAGGCACGGTCTCGACATATACGCACCCGTGGACAACCGGGGGAGGTTTACCGGGGACGTTAAGGGCTTCGGGGGCCAGTTCGTCTTCGAGGCCAACGAAGGAATAAACGACCTCATGAGGGAAAAGGGGGTTTTACTTAAGGAGGAAAAACTCACCCACTCGTACCCGCACTGCTGGAGGTGCAAGAACCCTGTCATCTTCCGGGCCACCGAGCAGTGGTTCGCCTCCATGGACAAGGGTGCTTTAAGGAGACTATGTCTCGAGGCCATAGATAAGGTCCAATGGATACCCTCGTGGGGAAGGGACAGGATATACAACATGATACTCAACAGGCCCGACTGGTGCCTTTCCCGGCAGAGGGCATGGGGGGTGCCGATACCGGCCTTGAGGTGCAGGGGATGCTCCAAGAGCTTCCTCGACGAGAAACTCATCACACACCTCGTGGGGGCCTTTGAGAAGGAAGGCGCTGACATATGGTTTGAAAGGGAGGTAAACGAGCTCGTCCCCGAAGGGTTAAAATGTCCCGGGTGCGGGGCAGGAGAGTTCGAAAAGGAAGAGGACATACTGGACGTGTGGTTCGACTCCGGGGTGAGCTTCGCGGCCGTATTGGAAAAGATGGACAATTTAAAGAGCCCCGCTGACCTTTACCTCGAGGGGAGCGACCAGCACAGGGGCTGGTTCCAGTCGGCCCTTCTTACCTCAGAGGGGACCAGGCAGACCGCACCCTATGAGGCGGTCCTCACACACGGCTTTGTCGTGGACGGAGAGGGCAGGAAGATGAGCAAGTCCCTCGGTAACGTCATAGCCCCGCAGGAGGTTATAGAAAGGTACGGTGCGGAGATACTGAGGCTCTGGGTGGCGGGCGAGGACTACCGCGAAGACATACGCATTTCCGAGGAGATACTGAAAAGGCTCTCGGAGGCATACCGCAGGATCCGGAATACCTTCAGGTTTATCCTCGGAAACCTCTATGACTTCGACCCGGAAAAAGACACCGTCGCCTATGACAGCATGACAGAGCTCGACAGGCTTACGCTCAACAGGCTCGCAAAACTCACCTCCCGGGTCCTCAGGGCTTACGATAGGTTCGAGTTCCACACGATATACCACTCGGTTCACAACTTCTGCACGGTGGACCTGAGCTCGTTCTACCTCGACATCATAAAGGACCGCCTCTATACCTCGAAGGCCGATTCTGAAGGCAGACGTGCCGCACAGACCACCATGTACCACGTTCTGGACCACCTTGTAAGGCTCCTCGCCCCGGTCCTTGTGTTTACAACGGACGAGGCCTGGCGCTTTATGCCGGGGAGAAAAACTAAGAGCGTGCACCTTTCGGTGATGCCCGAGCCCGAGAAAAAATGGCTCGACGAGGACCTCGAGAAGAAATGGGATACCATCCTCAAGGTAAAGAACGAGGCTTCGAGGGTCCTCGAGGACGCGAGGAAGAAAAAGCTAATAGGCCATTCGCTCGATGCGAGGGTCTTAATCTATCCGGCAGAGGGACTCAAAGGACTCCTCGAGGAAGAGGCCGATTCGCTGAGGGAGATTCTCATAGTCTCGCAGCTATCAGTAGTTGAAAAGGAGCCCGAGGGGGCGCAGGAGGCCCTGGAGGCACCGGGGCTGAAGATATCCGTTTCAAAGGCCGAAGGGACAAAGTGCGAGAGGTGCTGGAACATAACACCCACGGTCGGTGAAGACAAGGAACATCCAACAATATGCGAACGATGTATCGGGGCCTTGAGCTGAAATCTGTAATGGTCATCGCATTGACCGTTCTTTTAACGGTCTTTTTAGACCAGCTTACAAAGGCCCTCATAATACAGAACTTAACACTCTACGATACGGTGGAGGTGATACCCGGGTTTTTCAACATCGTCTACTGGAGGAACCCGGGGGGCGCCTTTGGCATATTAAAAGAGGGCGGTACGGTAAGGACGTTTTTTTTCGTGGGGGTATCACTCGCGGCAATCGTTATAATAGGGGTCCTGGTTCAGCGGCATGCAACCGACACCTTTGCCCGTGTGGCACTCTCGCTCATAGCCGGCGGGGCCGTGGGGAACCTCATAGACAGGTTGCGTTTCGGAGAGGTCGTGGACTTTCTGGATTTTTACCTTGGGCGCTACCACTGGCCCGCCTTTAACGTTGCGGACTCTGCCATAACGGTGGGTGTCCTGGCCTCCCTTTTTCTTTTCTACATCAGGGGGCCGGGCAAGGAAAGAGAAGAACCTGGCGGGGATTAATAGGCCGGAATTTTCTGCTCCTTCTCCTTAAAACCAGGAAGTGAAACGCAGGGAAGGCCCGGTACAGAAAATCTATTTACCCTTTCTGAAGCGCCCGCCTCCCGCGATTAAACGTCCGCCCCTGTGCTTAAATGCCCGCCCCCTGCGCTTAAATGCCCGCCTCCCGCGATTAAACGTCCGCCCCTGTGCTTAAATGCCTGCCGCCCGCGATTAAGCGCCCACCCCTGTGCTTAAATGCCTGCCGCCCGTGCTTAAACGTCCGCCCCTGTGCTTAAATGCCCGTCTCCTCGCTTAAATGCCCGCGCCACCCGCGATTAAGCGCCCACCCCCGTGCTTAAGCGCCCGCCCCTGCGCTTAAGCGCCCGCCCCTGCGCTTAAATGCCCGCCCTTCTCACTTAAACTCCCCTTGCACTTCTTAAGCCCCCCCTCGCCCCGGTGTTTCATACTTCGAGGATGAGCCTTTCGCACTCCTCCTTTACAAATTCCCTGAGCTCTTTTCTTTCCTCGTCCGTAACGGAGGTGAACATTATGCCTGCGCCGCCGAAGAGGCTGGCCGAGGAGCTCGAAGGTGTGGACCACCTCACGATGCCCTTGACGTTAAAGATCCTGTTCGATTTGGGAAGCGAAAACTTCAACTCCACCGTAGTGCCCGGCAGCAGGTCAAGCCTCGTGTGCAGGAAGAGCCCCGAGGCGCTTACGTTAAGGAGAAACCCCGTATAGGTCGTATTGTCAAACGTGTAGTCCACCGCTATGCTCAGCGGCACCCTCGGCTCGGTCCTGTCTTCCTCCTTTGTGGGAAAGAGTATCTGGTTTATGCGGTGGATTACCTGTTCAGGCGTAAAGCCCTTTGTCATAAGCCCCCTCGCGCCCAGGGCCTTGAGCCTCTCGATAACTTCATGGGGTTCGTAAACGCCGGTTACCGCAAGGACCGGGAACTTTTCAGCATGTCCGTTCTGCTTCATCCACTCCAGCACCCCGAAGCCGTCGATGTGGGGCATCTGGAGGTCAAGGATGATGATGTCTATGTCCGAGGGGGTTTCCTTGAGCTTTGCTATAACCTCCCTGCCGTCGCTTGCATAGGTTACCACGTGGCCCGCTTCGTTGAGTATGGCGCTAAGCTTCGTTCTGAAAAATATGGAGTCATCGGCGATAAGGATATTTTTAGAATTTTTGGTTATCATCTCATCTCCGTTTATCTGGTTTTCAGTTATATACTCAAAAACCAAAAAAGACCTTTATATAATAAAAAACA
>JAUVFY010000202.1 GCA_030594025.1 Deltaproteobacteria bacterium
ATCAATTGCCGTGTGCAAGCACCCTGAGGTGGGACAATTGTTTAAGTGTCCGTTTTGCAAATTTCGTATCCATTACCTTTAGGGGTCGAAATCATCAATTGCCGTGTGCAAGCACCTTCTTGACAGCCGAGACTATGTCTTCGGGGCCCGGGTAAAAGGCCTCCTCGAGGACATGGCTCGAAGGGGTCGGCACATCCGGCGGGTTTACTCTAACCACCGGCGCCTTAAGCTCCTTAAACGCCTTTTCGAGGACCCTTGCCGATACCTCTGCGCCCACGCCGAAGGACTTCCACCCCGTGTCGGCCACAACGAGCCTGCCCGTCTTTTTAACGGATTCTATTACAATGGCGTCGTCAAGGGGGCTTAACGACCTTAAGTCCACCACCTCGCAGTCTATGCCTTCGCCTTCGAGTGTAGCGGCAGCGTCCATTGAGAGTTTTACCATATGGGAGAGGGCCACGATGGTCGCGTCCTTACCCTTTCTTCTTACAGTGCCCTTTCCTATGGGGACCCTGTAAGGGGCCTGGGGTACGTGGCCCGTGCCCTCGTAGAGCCACCTGTGCTCTATGAACATCACGGGGTTACCGTCGTAGACGCTGGCCATGAGAAGCCCCTTTGCGTCGTAAGGGGTCGAGGGCATAACGACCTTGAGGCCAGGCACGTGGGCCAGAAGGGCATGGAGGTTCTGCGAGTGCTGTGCGGCGGAGCCCCACCCCCTGCCGACTATGGCCCTTACGACGAGCGGCACATGCACCTTTCCCCCGAACATGTAGTGCCATTTGGCGGCGTGGTTTATGAGCTGGTCCATGGAAAGGGGGATGAAGTCCACTCTCATGTGCACAAGGACGGGCCTCATGCCTGCCAGCGCGGCCCCTATGGCCACCCCGGTTATGCCGTTTTCCGCAAGCGGGGTGTCCATGACCCTGGCCCTTCCGAACCTCTCATGGAGCCCCTTTGTGGTGCCGAAGACTCCTCCCGGGTCGTCGACACCCTCGCCAATGACGAATACCCTCTCGTCCCTTTCGAGCATCTGGGCCAGGGCCTCGTTCAAGGCCTCGCGGTACGTGACTTCGCGAAGGCCGGTCTGGTCGGCCGGCCTTTCAGCCTCCTCTGTGTATCCATATACCTTTGTCCAGGGCATCTTAATCTCTAAAAGGGTTTTATATTACTCAGTTAAAACTTTTCAAAAACGGACGATGTATTGTATCGGAGCTACTTCTCCTCCGGGATGCTTTCAGTGTAATAGAGGTCCTTTAAGAGCTCTTCGGTTTCCGGCCAGGGGCTACCAAGGGCGAATTCCAGGGCCTCCTCGACCTCCCCTTTAATCCGGTCAGCTATCGCGTTCATTTCCTCGGTGGTCATTACTTTCTCTTGTTTCAGCTTTTCAGCGAACCTTTTTATCGGGCACTTCTCCATCCACTCGCGGAGTTCCTTTTCCGGCCTCGCGCCCTTTTCGAAGTCCGCCTCAGGGCCGACGTGCCCCTTCCACCTGTAGGTTTTAGCCTCGATCAGTGTGGGGCCATCTCCGGTTCTCGCCCTGAAGACGGCGTTCTTTGCAATCTTGTAGACCTCGAGTACGTCGTTACCGTCAATACAGAGCCCCGGCAGGTCGTATGCCGGGCCAGAGCCGGCTATGCGGCAGGTTGAGTGCCTTGCGTCCAGGGGCGAGTTGGTCGCGTAAAAATTGTTCTCGCAGACGAATACCACGGGGAGTCTTTTAAGTGAAGCGAAGTTCAAAGACTCGTGGAAGACCCCCTCGTCGGCCGCCCCGTCACCGAAAAAGGTAACCGAAACGAGCCCGTCCTCTCTCATCTGCGAGGCCAGCGCCGTGCCCACGGCCATGGGGAGCCCGCCGCCCACTATTGCCGATGTTCCGAGTATCCCCCTTTCAACGTCCACGAGGTGCATGGAGCCGCCTTTTCCCCCGCAGCACCCGGTCTTTCTGCCGTAGAGCTCGGCCATGATGCTTTTAAAAGGGGTCCCCTTTGCGATACAGTGGCCGTGGCTTCTGTGGTTGCTGAAGACATAGTCTTTCTTGTCGAGGTTCGAGATAACACCGGCCGCAATGGCCTCCTGGCCTATGTAAAGGTGCACGGGGGTCCTCATCTCCTGGGCCCCGTAAACCTCGACCACTTTCTCCTCGAAGAGCCTTATCCTGAGCATCGTCGTGTACAGCCCGGTTAGGGTATTTTTTGAAAGGTCTTCCATACAAATAATTCTTAGATAAAGTTTACGTGGGCGGGCGGGTGCTTTAATTCCCAGAGGTACCTGTTTATCTCGTCCATGCGGCAGTTCTTACGGCATTCGGCGGGGTCGAGCTCTTCGGCCACGTATTTGAGGACCTTTTTCCTCCGCTCGCCCTTCCAAATCTCCTCGAAGGTCTTCTCGTTTATGTCACCGTAGAGGAACCTTTCGTCTCCCAGGAAGGCGCTGCACCCCCAGACCCCTCCGCCGGAGTCTATGTAAGACCAGAAGGGAAGCGCCTGGCAGCATCTGTAGGCGCGGTCCTCTTCCTCGAGTTTTTTCATCGCTCTGGACCTGAAGACGACGTGGAAGTCTTTGTCCGTAAATTTTTTTAACTCCTCCCCGAGGGCGTAAAAATCGCTGTAGGTGATGTCCTTGTACTTCGTCGTCCG
>JAUVFY010000240.1 GCA_030594025.1 Deltaproteobacteria bacterium
CAAAAAATGGGTCACGAGCAAGGACCTCATACTCCATACCATAGGCGACATAGGGGTTGACGGGGCGCTTTACAGGGCCATGGAATTCACGGGCCCCCCGATAGAGAGGCTCACCATGGAGAGCAGGCTCGCCATGTGCAACATGGCCATAGAGGCCGGGGGGAAGAGCGGCATAATCGCCCCGGACCGGGTGACCGAGGGCTATGTAAAAAAACGCGCCGAGAGGTCTTACAGGTTTTTCTCGAGCGACCCGGATGCAGAGTACGAGAAGACTATCGAGTACGATGCTTCGACCATCGAGCCCCAGGTAGCCTTCCCGCACCTGCCGGAGAACACGAGAAACGTAACCGAAGTTGGGAACATCCCCATAGACCAGGTTGTTATCGGCTCTTGCACGAACGGTAGATTGGAGGACCTCGAGGTCACCGCAAGGGTCCTCAAAGGCAACAGGGTGGCCCGTTATACAAGGCTCATAATCATCCCCGCAACACCCGATGTATACCAGGAGGCCGTAAGGAGGGGTTTCTTCGACATATTCTTAAAGGCCGGGGCCGTAATAAGCCCGCCCACCTGCGGGCCGTGCCTCGGGGGGCACATGGGTATACTGGCCGCAGGGGAGAGGGCCGTTGCAACGACCAACAGGAACTTCGTGGGGAGGATGGGGGACGTAAAGAGCGAGGTATACCTCGCGAGCCCCGCCGTTGCCGCCGCGAGCGCCGTAAAGGGGCGTATCGCCCACCCCGATGAAGTCTGCAGGTAATAACAGAGGCAATCGAGAGACCCCGGGCCCCCCTTATCCGAGGACAGGGGTATTCGACTGGCTCGCCCCGGTATACGACCTCTTCATGTGGTTCCTGGGCCTTCCCCTCGGAGGTGAAGACAGGGTCCGGGAAAAAGTCCTCAACGAGCTCGCCCCTCTAAAAGGTAAAAGGGTAGTTGAGCTCTTCTGCGGCACGGCCTCACTTTCTATTATGGCCGCAAAGGCCGGGGCCACAGTGACAGGGGTCGACCTCAGTAAGGGCATGCTGAGGGTCGCCGGGGAAAAGTCCCGTAAAGAAAATCTGGATTTAGCCCTTGTAAGGGCCGATACCACGTCGCTGCCGTTCGTGGATAACTCCTTCGACGGGGTTTTGATTTCCCTGGGCCTCCACGAGGTCACGGAAGCGGACTGTGAGAGGGTCGTTAAAGAGGCTTACAGGGTCCTGAGGCAGAGGGGGAGGGCCGTTATCTTCGATTACCACAGGGCCCGTGGGGTGACGGGGTTTTTCGAAAGGGTCTTTTGCTTCTTTATCGAGGAAGAGACGGTAAAGGGCTGGCTCGCTATTGACATACAGGGGCTTTTAAGAAAAACGGGTTTTAGAGACTTCAGGCGCACGTACCTCTTCAAAGAAGCCCTACAGATAATTACGGTCGAGAGGAAGTAGATGAAGCTAAGAGGAAAGGTCTGGAAGTTCGGTCCTGACATAGATACGGACAGGATAATCCCGGCACGGTACTTAAATACCTCGGACCCCGGGGAGCTCGCAAAGCACGTTATGGAGGACGAGGACCCGGCCTTCAATAAAAAGGTTAGAGTTGGGGACATAATCGTAGCCGGGAAGAACTTCGGCTGCGGCTCCTCGAGGGAGCATGCCCCGATTGCCATAAAGGCCTCTGGGGTGGCATGCGTCGTGGCGAAGAGCTTCGCACGGATATTCTACAGGAACTCGTTTAACACCGGGCTCCCGATACTCGAGTGCGCCGAGGCGGTCGATTCGGCCCTGTCGGGCGATACCTTAGAGGTGGATACGACCAGAGGGGAGATAAGAAACGTTACGAGAAAAAAACTCTTCAAGGCCAGGCCCATCCCTCCTTTCATGAGGGAGCTCATAAGGGCGGGCGGGCTCATGGCTTGGATTATGAAAAAAAAGGTAAAAAAGGTGAAAAAGGCCCGGAGGCCCGGTCCTTAAGGGGGCAAGGGGGCAAGGGGGGCTTAAAAAAACTAAAACAGGGGGGGCAGCATGGCTAAGGAAGGTCCAAAGAGTAAGATACTTCTGAGTGAAAAACTCCATATCGAGAACAAGCCGCTCTTCGTGGACTTGAAGGAGAACGAGGGGGGGAGGTTCGTTCAAATTG
>JAUVFY010000203.1 GCA_030594025.1 Deltaproteobacteria bacterium
CATTCCCTCCCAGAGCTTGAACTCCGCGGTCCTTGCCAGCCTGCCCAGGTCGCCCAGCCTGTAAGGCATAAGTCCCATGGGGCATGCCTCCACACAGCTCGCACACTTTATGCAGGGGCTGTATTCGGCCGGCTTTATTACATGCCCGGCCAGAACCGTTATCCCAGAAGTCCCCTTGACTATGGGTACGTCCAGGGTCGACTGTGCAACACCCATCATGGGGCCTCCGTTCAGGACCTCCTTTTCCCCTTCGCCCGTTATACCCCCGCATTGAGTTAAGATTTCTTCAAAGGTCGTGCCTATGCGGGTCCAGAGGTTTTTGGGCTCCGCTACACCGTTGCCGCTTACGGTTATCGCCCTCTCTATAAGGGGTTTTTTGTATTTTACGGCCTCGTATATGGCAAATGCGGTGGCTATATTGTGCACCACCACACCAACATCAAAGGGTAGTTTGCCCACAGGGACCTTTCTTCCCAGGACCACCTTTATGAGCATCTTCTCCGCGCCCTGTGGGTATTTGGTCTCAAGGGCCACAACCTTTATGCCGGGGGCGATCTTGCTAGCGGCCTTGGAAAGCGCATCCACGGCGTCCGGCTTGTTATCCTCAATGCCTATGTAGCCCTTAGACGCACCAACGGTCTTCATGATGGCCCTGAGCCCCCAGATGACCTTTTCTGGTTCCTCGACCATGAGCCTGTGGTCAGAGCTTAAATAGGGCTCGCATTCACAGCCGTTCAATATCACGGAATCTACCTTCCGCTCGCCCGGGGGAGAGAGTTTGACAACGGTGGGAAAAGCCGCCCCTCCCATACCGACGATGCCGGCCTCCCGGACGATCTCGCGGATTTCGAAGGGCTCGAGGCTTTCGAGGGCGAGGCCCACCTCGGCCCCGTTCCACTTTTTTTTCGACCCGTCGCCTTCGATTACAACGGAGAGGATCCTTCCACCTGCCGGAAAAGGCTGAAGGGCCACTTCCTTTACCTTGCCGCTTATCGTCGCATGCACGGGGGCGGATACGAAGGACCGCGCCTCGCCTATCTTCTGGCCCTCTTCCACGACGTCGCCCTTTTTAACGAGCGGCTGGCAGGGATCCCCTATATGCTGCTGTAACGGTATAATCACCTTGGTCGGCAGGGTCGCCTGCTCAATGGCCTTTTGGGAAGTCAGGTCCTTATAATAATGGGGGTGTACCCCCTTTTCGAAAGTTTTCGAATTCATGGTTATTCAGGGAAAAAGCGGTAAAATGCTTGACAATAAATTTTAGCAAGTTTTTTGCAGTATAGTCAAGGCATTTGCCTTCTATGAAAGACCGGGGCAAAGAGAAAGCGGCCCTGAGCGCTCATTTTTTTTCAGCCATGGAATAAAGGACAAGGAGAAAAACTGTGGCAGACAGGTAAAAGAAAAACCCCGTCATTAGAGTTGCCGTAAAACCCAGGGCTATGGATACGCAAACACTCAGGACCGAAGCGACGACACCCGTTGCACCGTTAACCGCCCAGAACCATGGTGTGTGTTCTTTAGACCGGGCCACGGCAAGCTCCATACCAATCGGGAACGGGATTCCCATAAAGAAACCCAGGGGCATGAGAAACAAAAGGGCCATTGAAATCCTTACATACAGCGAACTCGTCTCAAAACCCTTCAATACCTGGGGTTGCATATAGATTATAAATACAATAAGCCCGAGAAGTGCGGCCATGGAGATAAAAACAGGTAGCCGGCTCTTGGTCTTTCTAAGCCATACATTGCTCGCCATGGCCCCAAGGCCGCTTGCAAAGAGCATGGAAAAAAGCACTACCGTTATGCTGTAGATGGGATGGCCCAGGAATACAATGAGCCTCTGGAGCTGGCCTATCTCTATAAGTATGTAGCCGAACCCTATGGAAGCAAAAAATACGAGCCCCACAAGGCCCCATTTGCCGGGCATGGGGACCTTGTGCCTCATTAAAACGAGGGGTACTATTATAAATACGATGGAAAGTACAATGCTCACGACAAGAAGGATATAAAGCATCATGATGCCGTTCAGATTGAACCGCTGCTCCTGGAACTTCAAGTGTTTACCCTTAAAGAGGTCCTTAAGGCGCAGCATATGGAAAAAGAAGGGCCTGTCGTCGGTGGGTGGTGTTATATCGAGCGCCGTGGTGAGGTGGAACTCCGGGCTTCCCGCCATCTCTATTACGGATTTAAAGGTTTCGTCACCCTGCCCCGTCGGCTCGTAGACGAACTCGAACCTGAGTTTTTCAACCGCCTCCCTCAGCCTCTTTAAGTCGGAACCGGAAAACGGGGCCTTGCTTACAAGGATCGTCGCCGAGGGGGACTCTTCCAGGTAAAACTCCTCCGGGCCTACCCACTGGCCTATGTACTCGCTCCTTACGACCGCTATATGTCTTCCCGGATCCTCCACACCCATCTCTCTAAGGGTATGGGCTGCGAGTGCGGTTAACCTCAAAAGCTGTGCCGGGTAGTCGGGGCTGAACCAGCGGCTGAAGGAAAGTATCCCCGTAGGGGTCAGGTGCTCAAAGAATATCTTCCACGCCTCCACGGTATAGAGGCTGTTCTCGGCAAGGGAGAACGCCCCCGCACTGGTCGCGGACCACGTGGCGATACAGGA
>JAUVFY010000263.1 GCA_030594025.1 Deltaproteobacteria bacterium
CCTGGTATTATTTTTTCCTTGTTTTTCTTAAGTAGTGCCACCTTTTCGTCCAGTATGGCGAGCCCCCTCTCGAGGGTCTCGAAGAACCTCTCCTCTTCGCCCCTTGTGACACTCTTTATTAAATCTCCGGCGCGTGTAAGTTCCGGGTAGGCTGAACCCATGACCTCGATAACCTTTTCACCTACCTTGTAGAGAAATGGCTTTTTTATGCCCAGGAACCTGCCGTGCCTTGCCGCCCTCCTTATTATCCTCCTCAGCACATAGCCCCTGCCTTCGTTCGAGGGGAGTATCCCGTCTGTTATAAGGAACGTTACGGCCCTCGCGTGGTCCGCAACGGCCCTTATGGAGACGTCCAGATCGTGGTCCACGCCGTAGTTCTTTTTGGATAGTTTTTCTATAAATGCTAATATGGGTGTAAAGAGGTCCGAGTCGTAGTTGGATTTTTTCCCCTGCATGACAGCGGCGAGCCTCTCAAGGCCCATACCCGTATCTATGTTCGGTTTCGGAAGCGGCGTTAACTTCCCATCGCTGTCCCTGTCATATTGCGTAAAGACCAGGTTCCAGAGCTCAAGGTATCGGTCGCATTCGCAACCCACCGCGCAGGTGGGCTTGCCGCAGCCGAGCTCTTCGCCCTGGTCGATTATGATCTCAGAGCACGGCCCGCATGGCCCGGTGTCCCCCATGGCCCAGAAGTTGTCCTTCTCGCCCATCCTCTTTATACGCTCGGGGGGGAGTCCTATCATTTCCTTCCACAGCTTTTCTGCCTCGTTGTCCTTTTCAAAGATGGTCACGTAGAGCTTGTTCTCGGGAAGACCCATCACACCGGTCAGAAAATCCCAGCCGAACTTTATTGCATCTTCCTTGAAGTAGTCGCCGAAGGAAAAATTCCCGAGCATCTCAAAGAAGGTATTGTGCCTGGCTGTTCTTCCCACGTTTTCAAGGTCGTTGTGCTTGCCGCCGGCCCTCATGCACTTCTGGCATGTCACGGCCCTGGTGTAGTCGCGTTTTTCCTCTCCTGTGAAGAGCCCTTTGAATTGGACCATGCCGGCGTTGGTAAAAAGCAGCGTCGGGTCAGCCTCCGGTATGAGGCTGGAGGAGGGGACCCTGGTATGGCCCCTGGCTTCAAAGTACTCGAGAAAACGTCTTCTTATCTCATCTGTCTTCATCTTTTAATCCTATGCCGTTACCCCTCAGGTTAATTCCTGTTCGAGAAATCTTTAATCGCCGAGCTTATGACGGAGGTTTTGAAACCCTTGCCCATTAAGTGTCTCATGGCCTTAAGGGTAAGCTCCTTTCCACCTTTATCGATTTTGGCCCTGTACTTCCTTGACCACTTCTCCAAGGCCTTTTGTGCGACCTCCTTTTCCTGGTCCTCATCCACCTCGCTGAGGACCTTCTTTACGATCTCCGGGCTTATCCCTTTGGTTTTAAGGTCGAAAGCTATCTTTACCGTGCCCCAGTTCATTGTACGCAACCTTGAACTGGCCCTTTCCCTGGCAAAGACCTCATCGTTCAGATATCCGGCGTCGGTAAGCCAAAGAACGGTTCGCTTTATCTCGTAAGAATCAAAACCCTTTGCTTGGAGTTTTTCCTCAAGCTCTTTAGTGCTCCTTGCCCTGTAGGAGAGTAGGTTCAGCGCTTCTCGCCTGGCATCGGGGCCCTGCCC
>JAUVFY010000090.1 GCA_030594025.1 Deltaproteobacteria bacterium
GAGGCCGAAAGCCTCCTGGACATGTACAAAAAGACCCGCTACAGGGGCTTCGGCCCGGAGGTAAAAAGAAGGATCATGCTCGGCACCTATTCGCTCTCGGCGGGATACTACGACGCCTATTACAAGAAGGCCTCACAGGTAAGAACACTTATTAAAAAAGACTTCGAGGAGGCATTCAAAAAGTGCGACGTTATCGCCACCCCAACCTCCCCGACGGCCGCCTTCAAGCTCGGAGAGAAGCTCGAAGACCCGCTTACGATGTACCTCTCGGACATCTTTACAATTTCTTGCAACCTTGCCGGTATACCCGGCATATCTCTACCCTGCGGGCTCACCGGCGAGGGGCTCCCCGTGGGGCTCCAGATACTGGGTAGCCCAATGGACGAGGCGACTTTGCTTAAGGCCGCCTACAGCTACGAACAGGCGACCGGGTGGCACAAAAAGAGGCCGGAGTTATAAATTTAACCCACTTATGATTGCCATGAAAAAACTCCTTCTGATATTGCCTCGGAACGACCGCAGCATAATGGGCGGGGTGTCAAGGAGCGGTAAGGCGGGCCTTGCAAGGCTCGCCCTTCCCACCGTGGCCGCTCTAACCCCTCCCGGGTGGAATGTGGAGATACTCGATTCGAGGGTAACGCCGGTAGACTTCGACAAAAAGGTCGACCTCGTAGGCATTACCGGCTTTACCCCCGAGATGCCGAGCGCCTACGGTATAGCCAACGGCTTCAGGAAAAAAGGGGTGAAGGTGGTTATGGGCGGCATACACGTATCGGCCCTACCCGAGGAGGCGCTCGGGCATGCGGATTCTGTGGTGGCAGGAGAGGCGGAACTGGTATGGAGGGAACTGCTCGAAGACTTTTTAAAGGGTGCTATGAAACGCCTTTACCATGCGAACAAATTCTGCGAGATGGGCAACATGCCAACGCCCAGAAGGGACCTTCTCCAAAGATCCATGTACCAGGCCGGTTTCAACGTCATCCAGTCCACCCGGGGTTGCCCTTTTGACTGCGAGTACTGTGCGGTTACGGCATTTTTCGGCAAGACTTACAGGACAAAGCCCATCGAGGAGGTCATAGCGGAGATAAAGGGGTTCGACACAAGGGATTTCTTCTTCCTCGACGACAACATCGTCGGCAAGCCCGCCTATGCAAGAGAGCTCTTCAAGGCGCTCATCCCGCTGAAGCGCACCTGGGGCGGACAGGCAGCCATAAACCTTGCAAAGAACGAGGAACTGCTTACGCTTTACGCAAAGAGCGGCGGCAGACACGCCCTCATAGGCTTCGAGAGCCTCTCGGAGAAGAACCTCGAAAAGATGAACAAGGCCTGGAACTCACCTGAAGGCTACCGGGAGGCCATAAGGAGGATCCACAAGGCCGGGATAAATGTACTCGGGAGTTTTATCTTCGGCCTCGATGAAGACGGACCGTCGGTATTCAGAGAGACCTACGATTTCATAAGAGAGACGGGCATCGATGCGGTCCATTTAAATATCCTTACCCCTTTACCGGGGACAAGGCTCTACGAAAAATTCGAAAGCGAAGGACGGATAACGGACCGCGACTGGGCGAAATACCACTTCGGAGAGGTCGTCTTCGAGCCCAAGAATATGAGCGCCGAAGAGCTCCAGCGGGGCTTCTGGTGGATATGGCGTAAAACCTACTCCATGGGGAATACCTTAAGGAGGGCCCTTAGAAGTCCCCGGGGCATCCCCCACCGGATAGCGGCAAACCTGAGCTACAGAAAGAAGGCGATGAAGATGCCCGTTGTCAAGGACTGGAAGTATTAAAAATCCCCCGTGTGGGGGGTTAAATGAAATACGAAGCCGTCATAGGTCTTGCAAGGCGTCTGAACACTCTTTGAGGTGATGCCATGAGAAAACTTCTTCTGATATTGCCGCCGCACGAGCGCGGTCTATGGAAAAATATCTCAAAAACCGGCAAGACGGGTTTTGTTCGCCTGAGTCTGCCGACGATCGCCGCTTTGACACCACCGGACTGGGAGGTCGAGATACTCGATGCAAGGGTCACACCAATCGATTTCGACAAGAGGGTCGACCTCGTGGGTATCACGGCCTTTTCCGCGGAGATAACGAGCGCATACGGGCTTGCCGACGGGTTCAGAAAAAAAGGGGTGAAGGTGGTTATGGGCGGCATACACGTATCGGCCCTGCCCGAGGAGGCGCTCGGGCATGCGGATAGCGTGGTCGTCGGAGAGGCGGAGTCAATATGGAGGGAGCTCCTCGAAGATTTTAAAAATGGTGCTTTAAAATCCGTCTACCATGGAGAACGGCTGGCCGATATGCACCACTTGCCGACGCCCCGCAGAGACCTACTTGACAGGGAGATGTACGTGGCGTGCTTCAATACCATCCAGGCCACCCGCGGATGCCCGTTTGACTGTGACTTCTGTAACGTCACGGCGTTTTTCGGAAAAACCTACAGGACAAAACCCGTGGAGGAGGTCATAGAGGAGATAAAGACGTTCGACACAAGGGATTTTTTCTTCCTTGACGACAACATCGCCGGCAAACCCCCCTATGCAAAGGAGCTCTTCAAGGCGCTCATCCCTTTAAATCGCACATGGGGCGCACAGACTACCATAAACCTTGCAAAGAACGAGGAACTGCTTGGGCTCTACGCAAAAAGCGGCGGCAAATACGCATTAATAGGCTTCGAGAGCCTCTCGGAGAAGAACCTCGAGAAGATGAACAAGGCCTGGAACTCCCTGGAGGAGTACCGCGAGTCCATAAGAACGATCCATGAGGCCGGGGTAAATATAATCGGGAGTTTTATCTTCGGCCTCGACGAAGACGGACCGTCGGTATTCAGAGAGACCTACGAGTTTATAAAAGAGACGGGTATTGACGCGGCACATTTCAATATCCTCACCCCCTTGCCGGCGACAAAGCTCCGCAAAAAGCTCGAAAGCGAAGGCCGGATAACAGACCACGACTGGGCAAAATACCACCTCGGCGAGGTCGTATTCAAGCCCAGGGGGATGACCGCCGAGGAGCTCCAGCAGGGCTACTGGTGGATATGGCATAAGAGCTACACCATGGGCAATATCCTCAAAAGGGTCTTAAGGAGCCCGCGGAACATAACCTACAGGGCGGCATTAAACTATACTTACAGGAAGAAGGCGATGAGGCTGCCCGTCGTCAAGGACTGGAAGTATTAAAAATCTCATGCGGGGTATTAAATGAAATACGAAGCCGTAATAGGCCTCGAGGTCCACGCCCAGCTCCTTACAGACTCGAAGATATTCTGCGGGTGCTCGACCCGCTTCGGCGCGGAGCCCAACACCCAGGTCTGCCCCGTATGCATGGGAATGCCCGGGGTCCTGCCCGTTCTGAACAAGAAGGCCGTAGAGTACGCGGTGAAGATGGCCCTGGCAACGAAGTGCACCATGAACAAAAAAAGCATCTTCGCGAGGAAGAACTACTTTTATCCCGACCTGCCCAAGGATTACCAGATCTCCATGTATAACGAACCCCTGGCCGAGCACGGCTCTGTTGAGATAGAGACCGAAGGCGGCAGGAAGAAGATAGGCATAACACGGATCCACATGGAAGAGGACGCCGGCAAGCTCCTTCACGCAGAGACCCCCGAGGAGGCGGGTTCCAGCTTCGTTGACCTCAACAGGACCGGGGTCCCGTTGATAGAGATAGTGAGCGAGCCCGACATCGGCACGCCCGAAGAGGCCTCGGAGTACCTAAAGTCCCTGAGGGATATACTGCTTTACCTCGAGATATGCGACTGCAACATGGAGGAGGGGAGCCTCCGGTGCGATGCGAACGTCTCGGTTAGGCCCGAAGGGACTACGGAGTTCGGCACAAAGGCCGAGGTGAAGAACATGAACTCGTTTAAGTTCATGAGGGATGCCCTCAGCTACGAGATAGAGCGCCAGATAGAAATGCTGGAAAGCGGCGAGAGGGTCGTGCAGCAAACGCGGCTTTTTGACCCCGTGGAGGGGAAGACCCGATCAATGAGGACCAAGGAGGAGGAACACGACTACCGGTACTTCCCTGAGCCGGACCTCCTGCCGCTCGTCATAGAGGACCGTAAGATAGAAGAGCTCCGCCGCACGCTGCCGGAACTTCCGGCCGCTAAAAAACAAAGGTTCATAAAGGAGTACTCCATACCCCCGTACGATGCGGGGGTTTTAACGACCTCGAAGGAGCTCGCCGATTATTACGAGGCCGCGGTAAAACTCTCGGGCGAACCCAAGACGGTCTCGAACTGGGTCATGGGGGAGCTTTTGAGGCTCCTCAAGGAACACTCCAAAGATATCCCCCGGTGTCCCATAACCCCGGAAGCCCTCTCGGCCCTTCTCACGATGGTCAGTGACGGCCGCATAAGCGCGAAGATGGCAAAGGGTGTGTTCGAAGAGATGTTTACCTCCGGCAAGGACGCCGAAGCGGTCGTAAAGGCTAAGGGCCTCGCCCAGATATCGGACGCCGGCGAGCTCGAAAAGGTAATAGCGGAAGTGCTCGAGAAAAACCCCGAGAATGTGGAAAAATTCAGGACCGGCAAGGAAAAACTCTTCGGGTTCTTCGTGGGCCAGGTCATGAAGGCCACTAAGGGGCAGGCGAACCCCCAGATGGTTACAAAGCTCCTGAAGGAGAAACTCTCTTAGGAATAGTCCAAACCCCCCATCGCATCGTTAAGCCTTACCCATTCAAACCCCCCTTATTGATTGCCGGATAAAAAGCGGTTATACTGTTTAATGAAGAAAAACTTACCCTTTTCAAGCAACTTACGCCGGGCATGAACCCGGCGCTTTATAAGGGATGACCGGGGCCATGTCCGAGACCATAGACCAACAGATTAAAAAGGCAAAGACCGTACTGAAAAAGAACTGGTCGGACTCTTATACGATGCCCGCGCCGAAACTCTACCCCCACCAGTGGAACTGGGATTCCGGGTTCATAGCCATAGGCTACTCCCACTACGATACGGCGAGGGCCATCGAGGAGCTCTCCTCGCTTTTCAAGGGCCAGTGGAAAAACGGGATGGTGCCGCAGATAATCTTCAACGAGAAAAAACTCGGCAAATATTTCCCGGAGCCGGACTTCTGGCAAACAGAACTCTCCCCTAATGCCCCCGAAGGGTTACTTACCTCCGGCATAACCATGCCACCCATACATGCCTTCGCCGCCCTTAAGATATACCGGAACGCCCGCAAGCCGGTCGAAGTCGTGCCATTCCTGAAGTGGATTTACCCGCGTCTCCTGGCCTCCCACAGGTACCTTTATGAAGAGCGGGACCCGGAGGGTGTGGGGCTCGCTTACATGAGGCACCCCTGGGAGTCGGGGATGGACAACTCCCCGATGTGGGACATGGTGCTTAAAAAAATAGACACCAAGAAGGTCCAGATCCCCCCTTACCAAAGGGTCGACCTCATGACCGGCGTAAAACCCGAGATGAGGCCTTCGGACGAGGCCTATGACCGTTTCGTTTATCTCGTGGACATCTTCAGAAAACTAAAATACGACGAGAAGGCGATAAGGCGGGAGACCCCCTTCTTAATCTACGGCCCGCTTTTTAATTCCATCCTCTGCGCCTCGAACGAGGCCCCGGTAAAGATAGCCGACATCCTCGGGGAGCCTTCGGGGGAGGCGAGCGAGTGGTGTAAACGGACGGGCAAGGCGATAAGGGAAAAACTCTACCACGAAGAGCACGGGATGTTCGACTTCTACGACCTTAACGAGTGTGCCCTTCTTGACGTGGATACGGCCGCGGGCTTCATGCCGTTATTTTGCGGGGCCGCAACCCAGGAGCAGGCATCGCGTCTCTACGATTATCTCAATTCGGTGAGCTTCTGCGCAATGCACCAGGGCAACTGCTTTTCCATACCCAACTACGACACACAGAAGGAAGGCTTCGACAGGACCAACTACTGGCGCGGGCCGATATGGATAAACATAAACTGGATGCTTTATCAAGGGCTACGGAGATATGGATTCGAGGATAAGGCCCGAAGCGTCAGAGCGGATATTATCGAACTGGTAAA
>JAUVFY010000064.1 GCA_030594025.1 Deltaproteobacteria bacterium
ATGAAAAGCGAATACGTCTTTGCAAGCGAGGCCGGGACGAAGATCCTCGCCTGTAACTTGCATAGAGGCTTTTGCGGAGCCCTGAAGCGGTCAAAGATCACGGATTTCAGGTTCCACGACCTCCGTCACACCTTCGCAACCCGTCTCGCCCAAGCTGGCGTCGATCTCTACAAGATAGCAAGGCTCCTAGGGCACAAGGATATCAAGATGACCCAGCGATACGCGCATCACTACCCGGAGAGCCTGAGGGACGGGGTTGAGGTTTTGGACGCAAAGCGTGACGAATTTGTCACATTTTCGTCACAGTCAAATGAAAAGGGGTCACGACATAAGCCGTAACCCCTTGAAAAGTCTGGCTCCCGGGGAGGGATTCGAACCCCCGACAAGGTGGTTAACAGCCACCTGCTCTACCGGCTGAGCTACCCGGGATTTTTATATTGTCCACAGTCCTCGGTCGCAGAATATCTCGAGCATTTAATAATAATATTTTACCCGATAATAAGTCAAGTTTTAACTCCTTTTTCTTTCACTCCAGGGGCCTGCCCACCTATATCGCCGAGCTCGTACTGGATAATCGTAAGGGCGGATACAGCGGCCGTCTCGGCCCTCAAAGTACGGGGCCCGAGTGAAAAAACTCTAAAACCCTCTTTGATCGCTTTTTCAACCTCGGCCTCGGTAAGCCCCCCCTCGGGCCCCACAAGCACAATTACTCTATCGCCTGTCCGAAGCCTCTTTGAGCTCACGGACCGTAGCGTCCGTTTAAGACCCGGACGGCCCCTGGCGGCAGGCACCTTCTCGAGCAGGACCTTCAACCCCTCGGGGCTTCCCTTTATGGCACTTTTAAAGTCAGTTATATCGATACGGGGCAGAATGCTCCTCCCGCACTGCTTGGCCGCCTCTTGAGAGACCCTCCTCCACCTTGAGATTTTTTTACCCTTCCTTGCGCTGTCGAACACGGGTATTGTACGGGGTGTCGTAAAGAAGATGACCTCCTTTACGCCGAGCTCTGTTGCCTTCTGCACTATGAACTCCGGCTTTTCGCCCTTAACAAGGCCCTGAAGGAGGGTCACTTCCAGGGGGCTCTCGGTCGTGACCTCTATTATGCCTTTGACCGTAACCCGTGCCGAGCCCTTGCCCACCGAGGTAACTACGCCTTCGAGCTCAAGCCCCTTTCCATTGAAAAGGCTCACCTCTGTACCTGGTTTTAGCCTCAAGGCCCCTTTAAGATGGCGGAACTCGGTACCCTTGATGGTTGCGTGCTCCGCATCCGCGTCTATCTCCTCGACAAAGAACCTTCTCATGCTCGCCTTTCAAAGACAGGGCAGACCCACCCGCCTTCTGTATATGTCTTAATGTGCCAGAGCCCCACACGCCTGTAAGCTGAGACGACGTCGCGGAGCTCCTCTTTGAGTATACCGGAAAGTATTATAAACCCGCCCGTTTGAACCCTTTCTGCGAGCAGGGGGGCGAGTTTTACGAGCTCACCGGAAACGATGTTGGAGACGATTAAATTAAAACTCCCCTTCAGCTCTCCAACCGGTTTTCTGGTGAGCTCGACCCTCACGTCGTTAAGTCTCGCGTTTTTCCTTGCAACCTTGAGCGCCACCGGGTCTGTATCCACCCCGAGCGCCCTTTTTACCCCCAGTTTCTTTGCCGCGATTGCAAGTATACCCGTTCCGGTGCCCACGTCAAGGACTGTACAAGCGGTGGCCTTTTGCCCGAGTACATTGGCCATCGCCTTGAGGCATATTTTTGTGCTCGGGTGAGTGCCCGTGCCAAAGGCCATGCCCGGGTCTATCTCTAGTACGACCCTCCCGTCCTCTGCTACCCTTCGCCAGGAAGGTTTTACAAGGAAGACCCCGCATACATTAACCGGCCTTATCCACCTTTTCCACTTCTCGGTCCAGTCCCCTCCGGCATAAGGGCAAGAGGTTACCTTCCAGGCGAGTTTTTTTAATTTTTTTTCAATGGAAGGGACCTTATCTTTTTCCTCCACCCGGAGATGGGCCTTCAAGATGGAGACGGGTCCTTTCGAAAGATCCAGAACCCCGGGGCTCCCAGTATCAATAAGGATTTGAGAGGCTATATCTTTTCCACGGGGCGGCCCCTTTGCGGTAATCTCCAGCCAGTTTTCTGTCTTTTGTGACCCCTTGGTCCGTGACTTTCGAGGCAGTGGGCGTTTAGACATGTCAGTCTGTGGCATCTTTGAAAGGTAGAGGAATGCGGCGGGGCATATTTTAATTGCCTTGTTTTTCCTTGTTTAGTCAAGGCTAACAGCGACCCTTTTATAAAGGTTAGCTCAGGACCTCAGGTTGACGACCTGGAGGTTTAAGTTAAAATCCTTCTCCTTTACGGCCCGTATAACGGCCTGGAGGTCGTCTATCTTCTTGCCGGTGACCCTGAGCTGGTCGCCTTGAATCTGGGCCTGCACCTTGAGTTTGAGGTCCTTTACGAACTTGACGATCTCCCTTGCCTTTTCCTGGGAGATGCCCTGACGCACCTTTATAAGCTGCCTTTTCATGGCACCCGGGGCGTCCTCAACTCTTCCGTACTCCAGGGCCTTAAGAGAGACACCACGCCTTACGAGCTTGGTCTGGAGTATGTCGTTCAGGGCCTTGAGCTTGTAATCGTCGTCTCCAAGAAGGGTTATCTCCCCGGTCTTTTCCCACTTTATGGTGCTTTTTGTTCCCTTGAAGTCATACCTCTGTCCTATCTCTTTCAGGGCCTGGTTCACGGCGTTGTCGACCTCCTGGGTGTCCACCTTTGATACGATATCGAAAGAAGGCATAAAAAAATCTCCCGGGCTCTCCGGCCTCAGGGCCTCAGAACCCTAACCCCCTGCGGCACGGAAAAGTCAAAAAGCTCATCGTTCAGGGTCTTGTTGAGCTCTATTTGGGAAAGGCTTATTGAGGTTTCGCCGCCGAAGTGGTCCTCTATGATGCTCTTTACCACGAGGTAGCTCGGCTTTTCCACTTCTATGGAAATCTTTTTGACCCCTTCGATGGGCTCCCTCGGCTCGAGGCCGAGTAGATACGTCAGGGCCTTCTCCTCGACGAGGACGA
Organism: Deltaproteobacteria bacterium; assembly: GCA_030594025.1. Taxonomy (GTDB): domain Bacteria; phylum Desulfobacterota; class GWC2-55-46; order GWC2-55-46; family JAUVFY01; genus JAUVFY01. The sequence continues at coordinate 3,063 of JAUVFY010000064.1, forward strand.
CCGAAAAATTCTTCTTTAAATCACCCGTGCCCGCCAGAAAGTCCATCGCAACGGTCGCTGTGCCTGCCCTGGCGGGGGTTTCTATTACCTGTGCGAGGTCGGGCTCGTATATCCAGAAGGTTAGGCCGTCGCTTACCACCTGGTCCTTTTGCGGGGCCGTGTAATCCCATCTCATCTTGCCGGGCTTCTTGAAATATAGCTTTCCTTTTGAAACCTCGCTTCTCGCGAGGCTCCTTATATAGGTCTCCTGAACGAACTCGGCCGAAAGTGTTTCTACGTTTTCGTATTTTATCTGGATCCTTGCAACTATGGTGTCTACGTCCTGGGCGAGTAGCGCTGCAGGAAGGAAAACAAAGGCAGACGACAGAATAAGAGATTTCCACCCGTAGTTCATCAGTCGACGGACCTCTTCAGTACATCCCTGGGACGGCTTCCCTGTGCAGGGCCCACTATGCCCTCGCTCTCCATCCTCTCGATTATCCTTGCCGCCGTGTTGTAGCCGACCCGGAGCCTCCTCTGGATGTAAGAGGTGGATACAATATCGAGCTTGCGGGCCATCTCCACGGCCTCGTTGTACCTGGCGAGGAACTCCGTGCCGAGGTCCTCGTCTGAAGCGGCCATGGTTGCGGCCTTTGCCTCTGTTATCTCCCTGTGGTACGCGGGTTTGCCCTGCTTTTTCAAAAACCCGGTGACCTTGTTTATCTCTACCTCGGAGACATATGGGCCGTGTATCCTCGAGAGTTTGGTGGAGCCGGGGGGAAGGAAAAGCAAGTCCCCTTCTCCGAGAAGCGTCTCGGCCCCCGAGGTATCGAGTATCGTGCGGGAGTCCGTACGTGAGGGGACCTGGAAGGAAATGCGTGCAGGAAAGTTTGTCTTTATAATGCCGGTTATAACGTCCACCGAAGGCCTCTGCGTTGCAACAAGAAGGTGAATACCAGAGGCCCTGGCCATCTGAGAGAGCCTCACAAGAGATTCCTCGACGTCCTTGCCCGAGGCCATCATGAGGTCCGCGAGCTCGTCTATCACGACCACTATGTAGGGGAGCCTTTTGTGTTCATCCTCCTCGTCCTCTTCCTCTTTCTTCTCGCCGGCCACAGTCCTGTTGTACATCTCTATGTTCTTCGCGCCCTTTTCGGCCATGAGCTTGTATCTTTTACCCATCTCGGTGACGACACTCCTCAAGACCACGATAGCCCTTTTCGCATCAGTTATGACAGGGGTAAGCAGATGCGGTATGCCCTCGTAGGGAGAGAGCTCGAGCATCTTGGGGTCTATCATGATGAACCTGACGTCCTCGGGGATGGCCTTATAAAGTATGCTGAGTATCATGGCGTTCACGGCCACGCTCTTTCCCGCGCCCGTTGCGCCGGCCAAGAGAAGATGGGGCATCTTCATGAGGTCCGCCACATAGGGATTGCCGGAGATGTCCTTTCCCAGGGCCAGAGCGAGCCTCGAAGGAGATTCCAAGAAGGCCTTGCTCTCGAGGAGCTCCTTCAACACTATCTTCTCCCGGGTCTGGTTGGGTATCTCAATGCCCACAACGGCCTTGCCCGGGATGGGGGCGAGTATCCTTATTGACATGGCCCTCATGGCCAGGGCGAGGTCGTCCGAGAGGTTTATAATCTTGCCCACCTTAACGCCCGGGGCGGGCTCGAACTCGTACATGGTAACAATCGGGCCTGCCCTAACCTCTACCACGCTCCCCTCGACGTCGAAGTCCTGAAGCTTTTTCTCCAGTATCTTGGAGTTCGTAAGGAGTGTCGCCCTGTCGACGGCTTCGCTCTTCTCGGGCACCGAATCGAGAAGACCCGCGGGCGGGAGGTTGAAGGTACCCCCGGGGCTTAAGAACTCGAAGCGCTCCTGGACGGGCCTTTCCTTCGGCTTTCTTTGTACCCTGGGGGTGATTATGGCGGGTTTCGCGGCCTTCCTCAGGCTCACTTGCTTCTTTTCAATGGGTTTAACGCGGGCAGCCTCTTCCCTCCACTTTTTAAATCTCTTAAACCCCTCAGATAAAAACTCCATGGTCCACGAGGCAGCCCCGAGGATGCCGCCGCCGAGCTGGACGAATGAAAGCCCCGTTGCGGCAACCAGGGATACGGCAAAGACCGTTACAAGAACGATGTATGTGCCGATCGTGCCCAGGTAGCCCGTAAGCAGCGTGCTTACAATACTTCCCAGTACTCCCCCTGCCTCCGGGGCCTCCATGCCCATGGCCAGAAGACCCGTTGATGCGAGCAAAAACAGCACCAGACCCACAGGTATGGAATATCTAAAGTTAAGCCCACGCCTTAAAAAGAAGAACTCAAGGGAAATGAAGAAAAAGATCGCCGGGAATACATAGGATGCGTATCCTATGGTGATGAATAGCGCCCAGGAGAGCTTCTCTCCCGTAACACCGACGAGGTTGGAACCGTCGCCGCGTGAAAACAGGCTCGCAACGGTGAGAAGGGAGAGAGCGAGGAAGATGAAACCCGCGACCTCGCCCTTGATAGTCTTTCTATTCTCTCTGGAACCGGCCATATTTTAGGTAAAGTCGGAATTCGAAATTTTAAAGAAGACTTACTGGTTTTTGAACTGTTTGCTCAAGGTTATGCCCTGGTACTGGTACGAGGAGCCTATCTTCGGCCCGTATACCTTTTCCGGGACCTCCATCATCTTCTCGAAAAAGAGCTTACAGAAGGTCTGCCCGTGGGCTATCATGAAAGGCACGTCGTGGGCCCGGACCTCGAGGACCGCCTTTGTGCCTTTGACTTTGCCATCGGCACCGTAGCCGAAACCGGGGTCGAAAAACCCTGCGTAATGGGTCCTCAACTCCCCGCTTCCCGCCTCGTACGGGACCATCTCGGAGGTGTATTGGGGCGGTACCCTTATCTTCTCCTTGGAACAAAGTATGTAGAACTCCTCTGGCTCGAGTATCAAGGTGCGTTTGGGGTTTTTATAGATGGGCTCCCAGAAGTCATCGATATTATAATAGTTCCTCTTTGTCAAATCAACGACATGGCTGTTTTTCTTGGCCTTGTAGCCTATTATGCCTTTGCGGTCCCCTTTTAAATCAGCGCTCATGAAGATACCGTTGTCGATTTTGACAAGGCCGTGCGGGACATGGCCGGCCCCGTCGTACAGTAGCTCTACCTCCCTGTTGAGTTTTTTAAGACGTGAGTCGGAAAGGACCGTGGCGCCCTTTCTCAGGCGGAGCTGGACGAGGCTCAACCCTGCTTTTACATTTATCGTAAAGGACCTGGGCATTACCTCCAGGAAGAGCCCCCCTGTATAGCCCGCCGGGACCTCGTCGAAGCGTGGGTTCCGGTCGGTTATAATCCTCGTGAAGATATCGAGCCGGCCGGTTGTGGATTTGGGGTTCGCCTTGCCCCCGACGTTGGCCGGAAGTTTCAGCTCTTCCATAAGGGGAATCAAATATACGCCGCCCCTCTCGAGTATGCCCCCTCGGGCGATATCCAGTTCGTACATTACGAGGTCTGAGCCGTATATGTCGGGCATATGGAGTTTTTTTATGACCTCGTTACCCTCCGGGAGGAAGCTGGAAACAAGCCTGTAGGCCCTCTCTCCCAGGCGCAGGTCAATGCTCGCGGGCTGGATATGGCCCTCATCGATGGGAACTTTAGAGGTGATTATACCCTCTTCGATCGCCTTTTTAAGCTCCTGGCAGCTTAAGACCCCGCTTTTTCTCTTCGCAGACACCGTGGTTCCCCCGAACCCTTTTTTTCAATTGGCATGGATTTTATGCCCGATATAATACCAAAAAAACGAATCCAAAAGAAAGATTTTTATTTAGTCGGGAGGGGCGGATATGGTAGAATACGGCGTGCCTTTTCGCCAGAACCCGGGAGGTTAAAAGTCATGTTCTCGACCAGGATATATCTCATAATAGAAGCCATGAGGCCCCCTCAGTGGATGAAGAACAGCCTCATCTTCGTCGCCATTATATTTTCAAAGAACCTCCTCGTGCCAGAGGCGA
>JAUVFY010000098.1 GCA_030594025.1 Deltaproteobacteria bacterium
AACCGGGGGTTCGACTCCCTCTCTCTCCGCCAGATATATAAATTAAAAGATTAACAATTTTTCGGAGAGATGCCCGAGCGGTTGAAGGGGCACGACTGGAAATCGTGTGTACATTTATCGTGTACCGAGGGTTCGAATCCCTCTCTCTCCGCCAAGATTTTTTTATGAGTACCATTGATAGCCGGGTCCCGGGCAATGGTTGTGTGTTGCGAACCCCGCCAGGTCCGGAAGGAAGCAACGGTAGCGACTCGGACCATGTGCCCTAAGGGTGCCTGGCTATCAATAGTGCCCGTAAAGAAGGTTTTTGATTTTACCTGTCATGAGTTATCTTGTAATAGCGAGAAAATGGAGGCCGGGTCTATTTGAAGAGATGGTGGGCCAGGAGCATGTAACGAGGACCCTTACCAACGCCATCACTTCGGGTAGGATTGCACATGCCTATCTTTTCTCCGGGCCCAGGGGGATAGGCAAGACCACCGTTGCAAGGATACTGGCAAAGAGCCTTAACTGCGCTAAGGGCCCCGTAGCCACCCCTTGCAACGGGTGTGACGCGTGCAAGGCGATAGCGAGCGGTTCTTCGGTGGATGTCTTAGAGATAGACGGGGCCTCGAACACCGGCGTGGACAACGTAAGAGAGCTCCGCGAGAGCGTAAGTTACATGCCCAGCCAGGGCCGCTACAAGGTCTATATAATAGACGAAGTCCATATGCTCTCCACCGCGGCCTTCAACGCCCTTTTAAAGACCCTTGAGGAGCCCCCGGCCCATGTGATATTCATTTTTGCCACCACCGAGCCGCACAAGGTCCCCCAGACGATTCATTCACGGTGCCAGAGGTTCGATTTCAAGCGCATACCCTTAAAACAGATCCAGGACCACCTGAAGATGATAGCCCGAAAGGAGGGCATAGAGGTCGACGAGAACGCCGTTTATCTCATCTCCAGGGAGGCCGAGGGAAGCCTCAGGGACGCGCAGGGATTCATGGACCAGGTTATAGCCTTCGCGGGCTCCGAGGTTAAGGGCTCTGACGTGGTCTCCGCCCTCGGGCTTATGGACAGGGACGTTCTTTTCGCTCTGGTCCGCGCCGTAGTTGAAACGGACGCAAAGCAGTGCCTTAATATTGTTGAAAAAATATACAATTTTGGTTATGATTTAAAAAAGGCAACAGGTGACCTCCTGGAGCTAATACGGGACCTTACGGTAATCAAAATTACCGGGGACAGTGCGCTTGTAGAGCTACCCGACAGCGAAGTGGAGGGACTCGAGGCCCTCCAGCAGGGGGTCGGACTTGACCGTCTCCAGATGCTCTTCAGTATCCTTGCCAGGGGTTACGAGGAGGTCTCCAGGGCCTCCCAGCCCAGGTTCTCTCTCGAGATGGCGCTTTTAAAGGCCGCCCATCTGGAAGATATCCAGCCTTTAACAAACCTTATTGCAAGGCTCGAGGGGTTGAGGGAAACTCCGGGGGAGGTCGAGGGGGCTGAAAGTGGCCCCGGAGCTCCCGTTACGGTCGCTAGTGAAAGGAAAAAAGAAGACACCGGGGTTAAAAATGCGGTCGGCGGCTCCGGTGCGGACGCCCCTGCCAAGCACGGCGGTGGTGTCGAGGGTTTTGTGCACCACATAAAGCGCAGGGACAGGAACCTGGCGAAGTTTCTTGAATCCGCAAAGGTTTCGCTTAACGCGACGAGCCTCGATATCACGGTCGAAAGGGAGCCGGGTTTTCTCCACGTAAAGAGGGATTTCCTGGAGGAGGCCTGCAAAGAGTATTTTAAAAAGAGGGTCTCAGTAAATATTAAAAAGCTGAACGAGCCGAACCGCAGCGCCACGGGCAAGGCCAAAAACAAGACCTCCCCGGCACGCACTGACCGTCTTGTAAGTGAGGCGGTCCGTATATTCGGCGGCAAGGTCATAGACGACAGGGGGAGCAATGTCTAATCCGCTCGCGAACATAATGAAGCAGGCACAGAAGATGCAGGAGAAGATGGCAGAGATCCAGAAGGCCCTCGCCTCCAAGACCTGCGAGGCTTCAGCCGGCGGGGGTATGGTCACAGCGACTGTTAACGGAAGTTTGAAGCTCGTCTCCATTAAGATAGACCCCTCGGTCGTTGACCCGGATGATGTGGAGATGCTCGGGGACCTGATAGTCGCCGCCGTCAACGAGGCTTACAAGAGGGCCCAGCAGATGGTCTCCGAGGAGATGGCCAGTGTGACGTCCGGCCTGGGGATAAACCTGCCCGGGTTATGATAGGGCGTCGGGGCTTTGCCCCGAAAGCGGGATTCCGGCCCCTTGGTGGGGCTGGCCTGTTTTGAGTTTTTAACGGTTTTTTTTTGCGTAATAGAGACGATGTGCTGACATGCTATGCGATACGCCGAGCCTATTTCGAGATTTTTACGGCCTATATTCGGCGTAATAGAAAAGATGTGTTAATAAGCTATGCGATACGCCGAGCCTATTTCGAGGCTAATTAAAACTTTTTCAAAACTGCCGGGTGTCGGTGGAAAGACCGCTTCCAGGCTCGCATTGTTTATTATGAATTCGGAGAGGGAATATGTCGAGGAGCTCGCTGCAAGCCTCATAGGCGTTAAAGACAAGGTGGGGCTCTGTTCGGTTTGCATGACATTTTCCGACAACGACCCGTGCCATATATGCTCGGACACCGCCAGGGACACCTCGACAGTGTGCGTTGTCGGGGATTACAGGGACATGGTCGCCCTTGAGGACGTCGGCTCTTACAGGGGCACATACCACATACTGCACGGCCTCCTTGCGCCGCTTAAGGGCATAGGGCCGGAAGACATAAGGATTAAGGAGCTCCTTACGAGGATCAAGACAAAGGGCATAAAAGAGGTGATACTGGCTACAAGCTTTGATGCCGAGGGGGAGGCCACCGCAACGTATCTTACGAACGCCCTCAAGCCTTACGGGCCCAAGCTCACGCGTATCGCCTCGGGCGTGCCTGCTGGCAGTTATATCGAGTACATGGACTGCGTTACCCTGGGCAGGGCCATGGAGGGTAGAAGAGAAGTATAGATAAAAAGGAAGGGGGTTTTATTGTTATGGAAGGTTATACGGAGGTAAGATGGCACGGCAGGGCCCAGCAGGGGGTCGTAACCGCCGCGAAGGTCCTCGGAGAGACGGCGCTCAGGGAGGGTAAGCATGTTCAGGCCTTCCCGGAGTTCGGTCCCGAGAGGATGGGCGCGCCCGTCAAGGCCTTCAACAGGGTCTCGGACGAGCCCATAAAGCTCCACTGCCAGGTGACCAGCCCCAGGATCGTCCTTATCGTGGACCCCACACTTATAGGCATGACCCTTGCCGGCGGGATAGAGACCTCCGGGGGTGTTACCGACGGCGCCCCAGAGGAAGCGGTATTCATTGTCAATACCCCGAAGTCTCCCGCCGAAATGCGAGGGGAGCTCGACTTAAAGAGTCCTGCCACAAAGGTCTTTACAGTGGACGCCTCACATATATCCATGGAGACCATAGGCAGGCATATGCCGAACACCCCCATGCTCGGTGCACTCGCAAAGGCGACCTCGATCGTGAAGCTCGAAGCCCTCGTGGCCAACTTCCGTGAGAACTACTCTAAGAAGTTTAGCGAGAAGGTTATCGAGGGCAACGTGGAGGGCATGAAAAGAGGTTTTAACGAAGTGAATGCGGAATAAGGGGGGCATTTTCAAAGGTTTTAATGACGTAAAAGGGGAGTGAAGGGGGTTTTTCGCTGCCCCGGTGTTTTAGAGGTAAAAGGTTAGAGGCGATCACGAAACGCTTTTTCATATAAAGGGGGAAAGATGGGGAAACGCAAAGAAATGCCGCTCGGCGGTGTCATACTCGAGGCCGGAAGCGCCGAGACTTACTCAACGGGCGGCTGGAGGAAGCTCAAGCCCGTTCTTGACAAAGATAAGTGCACGAACTGCCTCATATGCTGGGTAATGTGCCCGGATTCGGCCATTATAGTGGAAGACGGTAAGATGGTGGGTTTCGACATGGAACACTGCAAGGGCTGCGGCATATGTGCCACGGAGTGTCCGGATAAGATCAAGGCTATAAAGATGGTAGAAGAGGAGGCTGCTTGATGGCTACTGTTCCGTCCACTAAAGTACAGGTCGGGCTTACGGGGAATTCCGCCGTTGCACTGGCCATGAAACAGATAGACCCGGACGTATGCCCCGCATATCCTATCACCCCGTCCACCGGGGTGATGGAGGAGTTTTCAAGCTACGTCGCAGACGGTAAGGTCACAACCGAGCTCATAACGGCCGAGAGCGAGCATTCGGCCATGAGCGCCTGTATAGGCGCTTCAGCGGCAGGGGTGAGGGTAATGACGGCAACGAGCTCGCAGGGGCTTGCGCTCATGCACGAGATGCTTTACATCGCGTCCGGCCTGAGGCTCCCCATGGTCATGGCCGTAGTAAACAGGGCCCTTTCGGCGCCCATAAACATACACTGCGACCACTCCGACTCAATGGCTTCCAGGGACGCGGGGTGGATTCAGATTTACTCGGAGACGGTCCAGGAGGCTTACGATAACCTCTTTCAGGCCGTAAGGATAAGCGAGCACTCCAAGGTCCTAACACCCGCGATGGTCTGCCTCGACGGCTTCATCACGAGCCATGCCGTAGAGGGCCTGACGCTTCTCGATGACTCTGAGGTAAAGCAGTTCATAGGGGAGTTCAAGCCCCCTCATCCGCTCCTGGACGTGGAAAAGCCCGTAACACTTGGGGCCATGACGCTGCCCGATACTTATATCGAGTTCAAACACGACCAGTCCCTGGCCATCGCGCGTGCGAAGGACGTGGTCGCGGAGGTGGGAGAAGAGTTCGACAGGCTCACGGGCCGTGTATACGGTCTTTTTGAAGAATACATGCTCGACGGTGCGGACGTTGTCATCGTTGTTATGAGCTCGGCTGCGGGTACAACGAAGGTTGCCGTAGACGAGTTGAGGAAGAAGGGTAAAAGAGCGGGGTTACTGCGGCCCAGGCTCTTCAGGCCCTTCCCCTATAAAGAGATCGCGGAGGCTTTAAAGGGCGCAAAGGCCGTATGCGTGCTTGACAGGGTTGATTCCATGAGCGGCTTCGGCGGGCCGCTCTTTAACGAGGTCCGCTCCGCCCTGTATGACCTGGAAAAGGGCCCCAGGACCATCGGGCGTATCTTCGGGCTCGGAGGAAGAGACTACAAGGTTGAAGATGCACTGGGGGTCTTTGAAGAGCTTTTTAAGATCGCCGATGGCGGCAAGGTTGAGAGCGTGGTAGAATACCTGGCCTATTAGGCGGGCCCTGTCGATTCGCTTATAGAATCTCAAGCTAAATCAGGAAGGTGATGGTATAAAAGATGGCTACACTCAAGGAACTCGCAAAACAGGAGGAGCTTTTTACAGGAGGCCACAGGCTGTGCACGGGCTGTGGTGTGCCGCCTATCGTACGGCTTTTACTGAGGTCGGCAGGCGCCCCGGTGGTGGCAACGACGGCTACCGGGTGTCTGGAGGTGGGCACAACCATATACCCTTACACCTCATGGAAGATACCGTGGATACATTCCGCCTTTGA
>JAUVFY010000160.1 GCA_030594025.1 Deltaproteobacteria bacterium
GGAGCTCCACTGGTTTGCCTCCCAGGTGGAAAGCCTGTACCCCGGCGGCAACGGCCTGGGCCTGATTGTTGCAATCCTTGTAATCATATTGCTCGTGATCGTTATACTCAAGGTCACGGACAAAAAGATAATCATCGAGTAAAGGGGTCGGTTATAGGATCCGGTCGACCGGCTTTATAGATAGAAGGTGACTTCGTCCCCCGGCCCTGCTGAATTAAGACCCGTTCGGGTTAAAACCTATTTGAGGGCCTTCATGGGCGGGGGTTCGGATTCATTTCTTCAAATCATTAAAATCTTGTCCCATCCTCAAGACCGTGAGGATGGGACTTTTTCTAAGCGAGCAAAAATGTCCGTAAAGTCTTCAAGTTGCGCCGCGTTTGTTCTTTTGTCCCTTTTTTTAACGGGTTGCGCAACCGTCAGCCCGGACGACGTCCTGAAGGCCGCCGGGGTCGACGGCGCCAGGGGGCACTTTATCGAGGGCGTGCCGTTTTTCCCACAGACGGAGCTCATGTGCGGTCCGGCGGCCCTCGCGAGTGTACTTAATTACTACGGCGACAGCGTTGGGTTGGACGAAGTATCAACGGCCGTCTACCACCCGGAGCTAAAGGGCTCGCTTTCCATGGACCTTCTCATATACGCAAAGGAGCGGGGCTTCGAGGCTATGTTCTATAAAGGGGGGCTCAAAGACCTGAAGCAAAGGCTCGGGGAGGGAAGACCTCTGATACTCTTTTTAAACCTCGCATACGACTTCTACCCGGTCGGCCATTATGTCGTCGCCGTGGGGTATAACGAGGAGATGGAGGTCGTTGTCGCACATTCGGGGACTTCCAGGGCAAAGGTCCTGAGCTTCGGCAACCTCCTCGACGACTGGGAAAAGACCGGTTTCTCGACCCTCTTAGTAACGCCGAAAAAAGGGTAGCCTTTTGACTCTCAGAGTGATAGCGATAGCGGGTTTGGTCTTTATCGGCTCGTGCGCCTATCCCCCCCCTTATGAACCCACGGGGCCCGTTCTCTCTTACGAGGAGCACATGAGGCTCGCCTCAGTATACGAAAGAAGGGGGGAGACGGGCCTTGCCCTGAGGGAATACAAAAAGGCCGCGATGGCCGAGGCCGGCCGCGCCCACCCTCACTTTGCGATGGGCAACATATACCTCGCAGTGGGCTATTACCTGGAGGCCGAAGACAGCTTCCTGAAGGCCATCGAGCTGGAACCCGAGGTAGGGGTCTTTTATAACAACCTTGGCTGGCTCTACCTCCAGACTGGGAGGCCCATCCAGGCCGACGCCATCGTAAGGAGGGGTCTTGTCAACGACCCGAGAAGAAGCTACATCTATTTCGACACGCTCGGCGTCGTAGAAACGGTGCTCGGAAGCTTCGCCGAGGCGGAACTGCTCCTGAACGAGGCGCTCGCAAGCATCCCGCACACGGATACCGTGGGGCTTTTTCACATCTACACCCACCTCCATGAGCTTTATCTCATAACCGGTGAAGAAGACAAGGCCGATGAGGCCAAAAGGAGGATTCGTGAGCTCGGGCTCATCGCCCCTCCATTCCCGTATCCCTGGATAATACGGTGAAAAAACGATGAAAAGAATCATTTATGGCGTGAACCCCGTAAAGGAGGCCCTTAAGGGCCGTCCGGGTGAGGTGGAAAAGATACTCGTCTCAGAGAAAAGGGGCGGGCTCGAAGAGATACTGGACGCGGCGGAAAAAAGGGGTATAAAGGTGGAAAGGCTCCCGCGAAAGAGGCTGGACCTCGCGGCCGAAACGCCCACGCACCAGGGTGTGGTGGCCTTTTTGAGCACCGGCTACAGGTACGCGGGGCTCGATGAGCTTATCCGGGCATGGAAGAGAAGCGGTGAGAGGGCCTTTTTCCTCGTACTCGACTCCATACAGGACCCCCAGAACATGGGCTCTCTCGTAAGGACCGCGCACGTCGCCGGAGCCCACGGGGTTATAGTCCCGAAAGACAGGTCCGCTCTCGTAACACCCGCGGTGGTAAAGGCCTCGGCCGGAGCTACGGAGCATACGCCCATAGCGCGGGTTACGAATATCGCAAAGGCCATAGAGGAGCTAAAGGATGAGGGGGTGTGGGTCCTGGCCGTTGAGACGGGCTCTCATGAGGATATCTTCACCGCGGACCTTAAAAGGGACCTGGCCATAGTCATAGGGAGCGAGGGCAAGGGTATAAGGAGGCTCGTAAGGGAAAGGTGCGATTTCTCCGCCACCATCCCCATGGCCGGCAGGGTCGAATCCCTCAACGCCGCGGTGGCCGGGGCCGTAGCGCTCTTCGAGGCCAGGCGCCAGAGGGGTCCTTGCGGACGGCAGTTGAAAGGTATGTAGTACATTAACGGTACCCAATTGGCCTGTTTTTTAATATTGGATATCAAACGCTGGAGTTTCCCTTGCGGACGGCAATTGAAAGGTACGTAGTACATTCGGCTTGTATGAGCTACCGGGTTGATTGTTCATTAAGTTAAAAAAGTTAAAATCGGACAGTGGAGGTCGATTTGCTCAATCTCGTAAAAGAGGCCTTTGAAAGGATAAAGACGGTCGTAAACCCCACCCCAATTGTCTACTCCACGTCTCTATCCAGGCTCCATGGCCTGGAGATTTATCTAAAGCTCGAAAACCTCCAGAAAACCGGCTCCTTCAAGGTAAGGGGGGCATACAACAAGATTTTTTCCCTTACGGATGAGGAGAAAAAAGGGGGCGTTATAGCCGCGTCCTCGGGCAACCACGCACAGGGTGTCGCGTGGGCCGCGGGCCTCCTGGGTGTAAGCTCGGTTATAGTGATGCCCGAGGCAACGCCCATTGTGAAGCATGTGGCCACAAGGGCTTACGGCGGCGAGGTGATTCTCCACGGCAAGACCTTTGCCGAGGCCTACGATCGCGCCCTCGAGATAGCTAAGCAAAAAAAACTCGCATTCATACACCCCTTTGACGACGAGCTCATAATGGCCGGGCAGGGCACGATAGGGCTCGAGATTTTGGACGAGCTTCCCGAGGTTGAGACCGTTGACGTTCCCGTGGGGGGAGGGGGGCTCATCTCCGGGATAGCCTCGGTACTTAAGGAGATGAAAAGGGGTGTGAACGTCTACGGCGTTGAGGCCTCGGCCTCGACGACCTGCATCGCATCGCTTGAAAAGGGAGAGCCGGTGGCAGTCGACACCGCACCCACGATAGCCGACGGCATAGCCATAAAGAAGGTGGGCGAGAGGACTCTACCCATTATACAGAGGTACGTGGACGGGGTCGTGGACGTGGGCGAGGAGTGCATAGCCGCCGCTATCCTTAGGCTCCTCGAGAGAAAAAAGCTCATAGTGGAGGGTGCGGGCGCGGTTTGCCTCGCAGCGCTCATGGAAGAGAAGATTCCGAAAAAGGGGAAAAAGGTATTGCTTGTCCTTAGTGGCGGAAATATCGACGTTACTACTCTCGACAGGATTTTGAGAATAGGGCTCATGAAGGAGGGCAGGATTATGAGGCTCGTAACAGTCGTCCCGGACGTCCCCGGCACATTGGCCCGCCTGGCTGGCGTGATAGCCGCTTTAAAATCCAATATACTTCATATAACCCACCAGAGGGAGGCCGTCGAGGTTCCC
>JAUVFY010000174.1 GCA_030594025.1 Deltaproteobacteria bacterium
CCGTCTACACTTACCTTAACCTTTGCAGGGACGTGGGTTCCCTCGTAGTGTATGCGGGCACCTCGCGAAAGCAGCTTAAAAAGGTCGTGGGGCTCCTTCTAAAGGAGTTTAAAAAACTGCGTAAAGGGGTTAGCAGGGTGGAACTCAGGGGAGCCAAGGAACAGCTCAAGGGTGGAATGCTCCTGGGCCTTGAGACAAGCGATAACAGGATGAGCAAGCTTGCAAAGGACGAGATGTACTTCGGCAGGGTAGTGCCCGTAGATGAGATCATATCCGACATAGACAGGGTAAGGGGACGGGACATAAAAGATACGGCAGAAAGGGTGTTCTCTCCAGAAAATATTACCATGGTAGCCGTAGGGAATTTAAAAAAGACGGACCTGCCCGCAAGTTTAAAGAAGATAGAAGTCGATTGAGGAGTTTTATGCCATGAGGATACTTGTAGTTGAAGACGAAAGGAAGGTAGCGAGGTTTATAAAACGCGGCCTCGAACAGGAGGGCTATGCGGTTGACGTTGCTGCAGACGGCCTGGAGGGCCAACACTATGCAGAGGCACACGACTACGATGTGATTATCCTGGATATAATGCTCCCCAAAAAGAGCGGCCTCGACGTTTTGAAGGAGCTAAAGGAAGAAAAGCGAAAGGCATCGATACTCTTGCTAACGGCGAGGGACTCGGTAGAGGACAGGGTGAAGGGGCTCAACCTGGGGGCCGACGATTACCTCACAAAGCCCTTTGCCTTTGAGGAGCTTCTTGCCAGGCTCCGGGCCCTTATGCGAAGAGGCGTGTACGGGACGGCCGAGCTCAGGTTTTCTGACCTGAGTCTTGACCCCGCAACGCGGAAGGCAAAAAGAGGCGATAAGGAGGTAACACTTACGCTCAAGGAATACGCACTTCTCGAGTTCCTCCTCAGGAACCAGAACAGGGTCCTTTCCAGGACCGTAATATCCGAGCACGTCTGGGACCAGAGCTTTGACAGCGAGACCAACGTAGTGGACGTATACATAAACCACTTGAGAAACAAGCTGGACAACGACCCCTCAAATAAGCTCATCCATACTGTAAGGGGCGTAGGTTACGTGTTAAAAGAGGAGTGAAAGGGAATTGTTGACCCCTGGAGTAAAAAAAGAGCTCGAAAGGATAGCCGGGAAAGATAACGTCTCTTTTTCCAGAGAGGACCTCATATGCTATTCATATGACGCGACAAACGCCAGCTATCTTCCCGATGCCGTGGTCTTCCCTGGTGGGCCTCAGGAGATATCCCTTATACTCAAGATGGCCAACTCCGAGGTATTCCCGGTGGTACCCAGGGGTGCGGGTAGCGGGTTCTCCGGCGGGAGCCTGCCCATCGAAGGCGGGGTGGTTATATCAACGGAGCGCATGAGGAAGATAATAGAGCTGGACACCGCGAACCTTACCGCCCTCGTGGAGCCCGGGGTCGTAACCGGGGACTTCCAGAAGGAGGTCGAATCACAGGGGCTCTTCTACCCGCCGGACCCCACAAGTCTCAAGTTCTCCACTATCGGCGGAAACATAGCCGAATGTGCCGGTGGACCGAGGGGCCTCAAATATGGCGTTACGAAGGATTATGTCCTGGGCCTTGAGGTGGTGCTTCCCACGGGTGAGATAATAACTACCGGAGGAAAGACCATAAAGGGTGTCGTAGGTTATGACCTTACAAGGCTCATGGTCGGCTCCGAGGGGACCCTCGGGGTGGTGACAAAAGCTTCTTTAAAACTCATTCCCCTACCGCCCGCCATAAAGACGATGCTCGCTGTATTCCCACGGCTCGAAGACGCCGCAACGAGTGTGGCAGAGATTATAAACGCAAAGGTTCTTCCTTGCACCCTCGAGCTCATGGACAGCGTATGCATAAGGTGTGTGGAGGAGTACGAAAAAACGGGGCTACCCCAGGCCGAGGCCCTTGTTTTAATAGAGGTTGATGGAGACGCTCAGACGGTGGAGAAGGATTCGGAGAGCGTAAAAAGGGTCTGCCTTGATGCCGGGGCCGAATCAATAAAGGTCGCAGCCGATAAAAGGGAAATTAAGGCCCTCTGGTCGGCCAGAAGGAGTGTTTCCACGGCGCTTACAAGGCTCAGGCCTTATAAATTGAACGAGGATGTCGTTGTGCCCAGGTCCAGGTTGCCAGAGCTTATAAAAGGCATCCACGACATAGGGAAGAAAAGGGACGTTACCATCGCCAACTTCGGCCATGCTGGAGACGGCAATATCCACGTAAACGTGATGGTAGACGACAAGGACCCGGATGAGAAAAAAAGGGGCGAGGAGGCCGTAAGGGACATTTTCGAACTTACGGTAAAACTCAACGGCACCATCTCCGGCGAGCACGGAGTGGGCATAACAAAAGCGCCATATCTTAAGATGGAGCTCTCCAAAGAAGTCATGGATCTTACCAGGCGTTTAAAAAGTGTTTTCGATCCCCGGGGGATACTGAACCCGGGCAAGATGGGACTCGAGGGGCCTTCAGCCGGGCAACCTTACTCCGCTGGTTTAAGAAGATAGGATTTTCCCTGAGCGAATGGGTTTTACGGCATGCAAATGAGACTCGTGACGGAAAAAATAAGACAAGAAACAGAGAAGTGTGTACGGTGTGGTACCTGCAGGAGCGGGTGTCCCACCTTCAACGCCATTTACAGGGAAACGGCAAGCGCAAGGGGAAAGATAGCGCTCGTAGAAGCTCGCCTTACCGGTGACGAGGAACTCGGCGAGGAATACCTGAAGCACATAAAGGAGTGCACGCTTTGCGGCGCGTGTTTTTCCTCCTGCCCCAAAGAGGTGGACACCCCGGAGCTGGTCATGTACGCGAGGGCCGAGAGCGCAGAAAAAGAAGGGTTGCCCCTTGCCGCGCAACTGGCGTTAAAGAACGTTCTGGGCTCCGAAAGGGTTATGCCGCTGGCCTTCAAGTTCGCCTCAAGGCTACAGAAGATTCTTCTCAAGGCATCGAACACGGAAAGCGGACTTATAAGCAGGTTTTCACTGCCTTTTTTAGGAGGCGGAAGGCTCCTGCCGGAGCTTCCCGAGAGCTCTTTTCTCGAATTGCCGCATGTAAGGGC